>CALZLE010000203.1 GCA_945788205.1 uncultured Desulfuromonadales bacterium | reverse complement strand
TGCCCTGCTGGCAGTGACCTCCTTTGGTATGCTGGCGATGCAGATCCCGCTGGATAATTTCCAGCAGCATGGGGAAATCGCTCCACAGCCTCCGGAGGGCAATAATTCACAGATTCGCGTGCGCACGATATAAAAGCTCTCAACTGTGAAAGAAACCAGCATGCTACGCTTTCTGACTTTCTTGCTGATACTCCTGTGGCTCCCGGTCTGCGCCCAAAGCGCAGATTACGATTGGACCCACAGCCTTTACTTCGAGAACGATCTGTTTATCGGCACCGACAGCGATTACACCAACGGAATAAAATATTCGATTATCTCTCCCGATCTCGTACGACAAAAAAGACTGCCCCGAACCTATAAAATCCCGAGCGAAATCCTCGATTTTTTCCATAAGCTCCCGCTGATCAAAAACGCCCCGGCCGAAACCAACTACAAAGTTGAACTCGCGCTCGGACAAAATATGTACACGCCACAGGATATCAGTCGCTACGACCTGATCACCGACGATCGTCCCTACGCTGGCTTTCTCTATTTGTCGACGGCTTATCACCGGAAAAGTAAAACCGGAGAAACGCGAAGCCAGATGGATACGTTGGAAGTTCAGATCGGCATGGTCGGCCCGTCGTCCCTGGCCGAAGATGCGCAAAAGTTCGTCCATCGCGTGCGCGATCTACAGCGGCCGAACGGCTGGGATCATCAAATCAAAGATGAACTGGGTCTATTAATGGCTTTCGAGCGAAAATGGCTCTATCACCCGACCAAGCAACGGCGCTTCTGCACAGACGCGATTGCCCACGCCGGGGTGACGCTGGGCAATGTCATGACCTACATCAACGCTGGCGTTGAAGTCCGCACCGGCTGGAACATCCCCCGCAGTTTCTCGGTTTCGTTAATCCGCCCGGCTGGCAGCACCTGGAGCACGGGGAATTCCGGTCTGAGTTTCTACCTGTTTGGCGCCTTTAACGGTCGCGCCGTCTTCCGCGATATTTCTCTCGACGGCAACAGCTTCCGCGACAGTCACAGTGTCGATAAAAAGCCGTTGGTTGCCGACATATCAGCCGGCGGCACCCTCAGATATCAGCGCCTTTCCATCAGCTTGGCCTATACCCAGCGAACCCGCGAGTTTGACCAGCAGCCGAAGCACCACGGTTACGGATCGATGGTTTTCAGTTATGCTTTTTAGATGAAGTTGAGCAGAAGATTTAGCCGCTTGGCTTTTCAGCACCGTTTTTGCTACTCTCTCCCTCACTGCCTCAAACAAAAACAAGGATCCGAAATGAGCAAACAGGAAAATATTCTCCGTACCGGCTTCGCCGTCTTCAGCGCGATAACCTCGTTCATATTTGTCTATTATGCGGTTGGCGTTATCACCGCTGGCACCGCCTCAGAATCGCTGAAGATTTTTGCCTACGTTGCCGGTGGTTACGGCCTGTTCAACATGTACATTTTGAGCTGGGCCTGGCGTAGCCAAGCCGGGTGGACCGTTTCGGCAAACATGGTGATCGCCGCCTGCTTTTTCGGCGTACTGGTGATGGATATCATGCGCAATGGACTGCAGGACGGAAAACAGCTGGCCGCGCTCGCCGGAATCGCTGTTGTTCTGCTCATCAACTGGTTTACGGTCAAAAAACTCTGCCAGAAATAGAGCACCCGGAAGCCGTCAAAACAATCCCCTTATTCATTTCTGAATAATAAATTCTTAAACAAATAGGTGGATTGTCAATTTAACCTGCCAACCGCTCATCCCCCATCCCCAAAGCCCTATTTCCAGGGTTCTAATAGAGTTCCAAACAAAATCAGAATTGGTATCGATATTGCTCATCAAATGGTGGCTGAGTCTTGTTTCGGGAGCAACAGACACGGTAGAATTATGATTTGATACTTTCACTGCAATCTCAACCTGTTCGTAGCATGAAAGATTTGAAAAGGATCGAAAATGGCGACCATCGACACTTTGGACATCGTTCCACAACGCAAAGCTGCGGCCGAGGGGAATTTCTATCCTGAAATCAAAAATGCCATCGGCCCCGGCATGAATCCACGAATTCAGCGACTGCGTAAACTGAGCGTGGAAACCGAGCCGAGCCTGTCGATCGAACGTGCCCTACACGAGACGGCCTTTTACAAAGAGAACTATGGCAAGGAATCGATCCCGGTACTGCGGGCGTTAAATTTTCTCGATCACTGCCGGAAGAAAACCCTCTACCTCGGCGCTGATGAGTTGATCGTCGGGGAACGCGGCCCACGCCCCTGTGCGGTGCCAACCTTTCCGGAACTGACTTGCCACAGTGTCGAAGATTTCCACGTTCTCAACACCCGTGATCAGCAGCGCTACACTATCAGTCAGGAAGATATCGACACTTACCAACGTGAAGTGATTCCCTACTGGCAGGGCCGCACAGTGCGTGAGCGAATTTTTGGCCATGTGCCCCCAGAGTGGCAAGCGGCCTACGAAGCAGGTCTGTTCACTGAATTTATGGAACAACGCGCGCCGGGCCACACAGCGCTCGACGGACAGATTTATCAAAAAGGGATGCTCGATTTCAAAGCGCAGATTGCAGCCGAGATTGAAAAGCTCGACTACCTGAACGATCCGGAAGCGACCGACAAGTTTGAAGAACTCAAAGCGATGGATATCTCCTGCGATGCGGTAATCCTGTTTGCCGAGCGGCACGCTGAGCTTGCTGAAAAGTTAGCCACAAAAGAGACCGATCCGCTACGGGCCGCCGAGCTGAAGAAAATCGCCGAGGTCTGCCGCTATGTCCCAGCCAATAAGCCACGGACTTTTCACGAAGCGATCCAGATGTACTGGTTCGTGCATCTCGGAACCATCACCGAACTGAACGGCTGGGACGCGATGAATCCCGGACACTTCGACCAGCATCTGGCGCCGTTCTACGAAGCGGAAATTGCGACAGGGACCCTGACTCGCGAGCAGGCCAAAGAGCTGCTCTGCTGCTTCTGGATCAAGGTCAACAATCACCCGGCCCCGCCAAAGGTCGGCATCACCGCGCGAGAGAGTGGCACTTACAACGACTTTACCAATCTGAATATCGGTGGCATCACCAGTGACGGTAAAGATGGCGTCAGCGAAGTTTCATATATCATGCTCGAGATCATCGAAGAGCTGCACCTTCTGCAGCCAGGCAACGCGGTGCACATCAGCAAAGTCACCCCGGACAGCTTTTTAGAGGCCGCCGGCAAAGTCATCCGTCAAGGGCATGGCTACCCCTCGGTATTCAACCCGGATATCTACGTTAAAGAATTGATGCGCCAGGGAAAATCACTAAAAGATGCCCGCGAAGGCGGTTGCAGCGGCTGCATTGAAGTCGGTGCCTTCGGCAAAGAAGCCTTTATTCTGACCGGCTACCTCAACGTACCAAAAATCGTCGAAGTCACGCTAAACAACGGTATCGATCCGGTGACCGGCAAACAGGTCAGCATCAAAACCGGCGATCCGCGCACCTTTAAAAACTACGACGAGCTGTACCAAGCCTTCGTCAAACAGCTTAACTCCATCGTCGATTTAAAAATCCGCGTCAGCAACTACATCGACCGAATGTTCGCCAAGTACGCCCCGGCACCATTCCTCTCAGTGGTCATTGAGGATTGCATCAGCAAAGGTCGCGACTACTACGATGCCGGACCGCGCTACAACACCAACTACATCCAGTGCACCGGCCTCGGCACCGTCACGGACAGTCTCGCAATGCTCAAAAAACATGTCTTTGAAGATGGAACCTTTTCGATGGATCGCGTTCTCGACGCAGTCGCCAAGAATTTCGAAGGTGACGAATTTCTCCGCCAGACAATCATCAACAAGACACCCTTCTTCGGCAATGATAACGATTACGCTGACGACATCGCCCTGCAGGTTTATGCTGACCTACTTGCTGCCATCGACGGCAAACCGAACACCAAAGGGGAAAGCTTCCACCTCAATATGCTTTCAACCACTTGCCACATCTACTTCGGCAAGGTGATGGGCGCCACCCCCAACGGACGCTTTGCCGGCAAATCAATCTCCGACGGCACCAGCCCCTCACACGGCGCCGACACTAACGGCCCCTCAGCGGTGATCCGTTCATTGACCAAACTTGATCACACCATGAGCGGCGGTACCCTGCTCAACCAGCGGTTTCTGCCAAGCCTGCTGAAACGAGACGAAGACATCAAAAAACTCGGCGCGCTGATCCGCAGCTACTTCTCCATGGGTGGGCATCATATTCAGTTCAACATCGTTGATACCGCGACGCTGAAAGCCGCACAGGAAACGCCGGAGGATTACAAGGACCTGCTGGTGCGGATGGCGGGGTACAGTGATTACTTCAACGATATGAATGAGGATTTGCAGCAGGAGGTGATTGAGCGGACGGAAAATGAAGCATTTTAGACTCCGCAGACTTTTGACTTTGTTTTTGAACT
>CALZLE010000202.1 GCA_945788205.1 uncultured Desulfuromonadales bacterium | reverse complement strand
GCTTTGACTGCAATCGTGACTTGATTTGAAACCGGAGGCAACAGTTCGACCTGTTCCAACCGCATAACATCAGCATCGCCAAATTTATTGACACGAATTGATTTCATTAGCGCCCCCATGAATAAATGATTCGTAATTTCCGCATTATATCAGCCTATTGCAGCAAGTTCCAGCCGGCCACCCCAGCGACGTAACAACTCGTCTAAAACTGGTTGCGCTGCTGCAGCAGTAAGGTTTTGAGTTTTATCAATATAGGCGAACGCTTCTTGTCGAGCGCTCTCTAGCAAACGCACATCCCTTAGCAGATTGGCGACCCGAAAGTCAGGCAATCCAGCCTGCCGTGTCCCAAGAAAATCTCCCGGCCCACGAATTTCCAAATCAGCCTCAGCAATGCGGAAACCGTCTTCAGTTTCGACCATAACTTGCATGCGGCGCGCAGCATCTTCACTGTAATGATCAGATGGTAGCAATAAGCAATAACTCTTATCGGCACCTCGGCCGACTCGGCCGCGCAATTGATGGAGCTGCGACAGGCCAAAGCGATCGGCATGCTCAATCATCATAACTGTCGCATTCGGCACATCGACACCAACCTCAATGACAGTCGTGGATATCAACAGCCGTAGCTTGCCATCACGAAAATCATTCATCACTGAATCTTTATCGGAAGACTTCATCCTGCCGTGCAACAAGCCAACACTAACACCCTGGAATATAGTGTTTTCCAAACTCTCTGCCGCGTCAGTCGCCGCTTTGAGATCACTTTTCTCGGACTCTTCAACCAACGGGTAAACGATGTAAGCTTGTCTCCCCTGCTCAATCTCATCTTTGATAAGCTGGTAGGCTTTACTGCGCTGTGCCCCAGGAAACTTAAGGGTGGTGATCGGCTTTCGACCCGGCGGCAATTGGTCTATGACCGAAACCGACAAATCTCCGTAAAGAGTCATCGACAGAGTTCGTGGAATCGGTGTTGCTGTCATCACCAGCATGTCGGGGTTCTGCCCTTTGTGTTTAAGCAGGCTCCGCTGCTTAACACCGAAACGATGCTGCTCATCAATAATGCCCAAGCCAAGCCGATGAAATTCAACACCTTCCTGAAGAATCGCATGGGTACCAACAATTAGATCAACATCTCCGTCCGCAATTTGCTGCAGCACCTCCCGTTTATCGACAACAGACATACTTCCTTGCAATAAAACTGTTTTCAAGTCGAGCTTTTGTAACCAGTGGCCAATCGTTTTGTAGTGCTGTTCGGCGAGAATCTCGGTCGGTGCGACAATGGCGACCTGGGTCTGGTTTTCGATAGCAATCAATGCTGACATCAAAGCGACCATGGTTTTGCCACTGCCGACATCTCCCTGCAACAAGCGGTGCATCGGGTGCGGAGAGCACATATCCTGTTTAATTTCACCCAACACGCGACGTTGTGCGTCGGTCAGCTTAAAAGGCAGCATTTTGCTTAAAGGCAGTGTGTAACGATGCTCAAGCTTGAAGCTGATCCCCTCTTCCAATTTCACCCCGGCTCTTTTCAGCGCCAAACCGAGCTCGAGAAAAAAGAATTCATCGAACACCAACGAACTCCGTGACTGGTCCCTGCCCTGTTCAAGTTTTTGTAAATCTGATTGCTTGTGTGGCCAATGTGCTTGATGCAAGGCATCAGCTAGTGGGATCAAGCGTTGACGCTGTAGGATTTCATCTGGGATCTGGCTCTCGACATAATCAGCATTTGCTTCAACCAGTTGGCTCCAAATTTTGCGCGCCTGTTTTTGGCTGAGACCATCAGTGAGTGGATAGACCGGAAGAATTCGACCAAAGTTGAGCGGATCTTGCTGCAAAACCTGCAGTGGGTCGACATTGTCCGGCAGCAGCTCAACGTCTGGATGGTGGATTTCGCGGGTGGCGCTGAAATGTTTAACTTCACCGATAAGTACGGCCCGTTTGCCGATCGGGAGAAGTTTTTTCAGCCAAGGAGTGCGATACCGGAACCATTTTAGCGAGATTTGACCCGTATCGTCACCGACAATCACTTCATAGACTTTTCGTCGACGACGAGTGGTCGTAGACTCTCCAGCCGCAAGCACACGGCCAACGAAGACTTCCTGCTGTCCAGAGCGTAGCTGATTAATTCGCTTGAGTTGGCGACGATCTTCGTAACGTGATGGCAGGTGATAGAGGGCATCCTCGACCGTTTTCAGGCCAAGCTTTTCCAGCTTCGGCAGCATCCGCGGGCCGACGCCACGGATACTGTCGAGAGTTTGATTCAGAGCCGAATCGGCGGCTGGTGATGTGGGCATCAGCCCAACTCAATCGGAGATAGCGTTCAGTGCGTCAAGAAGAACATCTGCGTCAAGTCCATGGGCTCTGGCACCCTGCTCGAGGGTTTCGTTCATTGCACCCATGCAACCGACACAACCGAGGTTAAATTGACCAAGAACTTTGGCGACTTCGGGGCTCATCTGCAGTGCCTGGTGAAAGGTCATATCTTTGGTGAATTTTTGGCTCATTGGTCTGCTCCATTAAATAGAATTAGTCTCTTGTTCATGGCAATTGAATGTTAGGGATTGTCACAAAAGAAGCGGAAGAATGCAAGAAAAACGGGGCACTGCCTTTCGACAATACCCCGAGGATTTCCATTATGTTTGTTCGATCAGCTGTATTCGATGTCGGTTACTTCATAGACACGAACGCCCGATGGAACGACGATCCGTACTTCCTCATCAACCATATGACCAATCAACGCTTTGCCGACAGGCGAGGTGATCGAAATCT
>CALZLE010000201.1 GCA_945788205.1 uncultured Desulfuromonadales bacterium | reverse complement strand
CCCGCGGTCATGCGGACCGGATCAAGGCGATCGAGGGCTCACTCCAAGAGCAACCTGACTTGCTGTTGACCGGTAATGCTTTCTTCGGGGTCGGTTTAAATGACTGCGTCAATTCCTCGAACCTGACGGCGCAAAAAGTCATTGAGCAGCTGAAAAAACGTCAGTAGGTCAGAGATGTTGTGAGACAAGAAAAGGGGCCCCGCAGGGAGGCCCCTTTTTTGTTGATTGATAGCAGGATTATTCACTCGTCGGAGATGCGAAAATCCGGCGATAATCTTCCTGGACCAGCTCCAGATGGCCAAGAGTAGAGTCGAGATTCTCTTCGATCGCTGCTTTGGCCGCGGGACTGCTCACCTTTTGCAACATCAGTCGTAAACTTTGAGCAACCTCTTCTTCCATTTTTATTGCCAGTTGCAAGGCTGCCCGCTCATTGAGCCTGCCGAGTAATTGTGGATCGATCGTACTCAAAGTTGCCTTTTGGTTCGGCAGGACTTTGATCAATTCATCAAAATCAGCCAGATCATTGTCGGGATACAGCGTGTAAAAAAGACGGGCATGCTCCAGTTCTTCTTCGGCCAGCAGGTTGAAATGGTAGAGTGCGCCATGATCTTTTATGTAGCAACTGGCCTGCTGATAAAAGTTCATCGCTTCCAGTTCCGCCTGAAGCATTTTCAGGACTGTTTGCTTCAACTCTGCATCTTCCATTGGCACTGACCTTTGTGTAAATCGGTTAGGAGTCGTTTCCTGCCTGTTCTTCTTCCGCGGCTTCTTCTTGGAGGGCTTCTTCTTCGAGACTTTGAGCGCAGGTCTTAAGTGGCGAGTGAGTCAGCTGGCGTATGCCCTCTGCCTGTGAGTTCTCGATGATAGAGGCCGGGCCGCTGATTTCCATTTTGACTTCTTCGGTCGTCTCACCGAGGTTGATGATAACCCCCTCTTTCATCGAGGTTAAAACATTGATTTTTGCATTTGCCGTCGGATGCTCATCTGCTGCAAACTTTGCCAGTTCTTCGGAGAGCGCTTCTTGTTCGGCAGTTATCTTGATTTGGCGTTCTGATAGAATATTGATCCGCAGTTCAATCGCCTCACGCAGGGCCGGGCGCATTTCATCGAGCGGTTTTTTTTGTAATGGTGGCAGGGTTTCAGCAATTTTAGTCAGCTGATAGGCGATGCTTTTGAGCCGGGTCCGCAGAAAGTGAAGCCGGTCAACTTCCGGGAAATAGACGCCAGAGGTCAGATAGGTTTTGACCCCTGATTTGGAGCCGAACAGCTTTGCCTCAATTCCTTCAAGGGCAATTGTCTGGCCACCAGTGATCAGACCAGTTGCTACGTTAATTGAGCCAGCTGATTTAATGGTGGAGTTTCTGATTTCGTTGGTAACGTGGACATCCCCCCAACATTCGACCGTAACGTGGTTGAGGTAGCGAGCGGTCAAGTCTCCTTTACAGCGGATGAGCCCGAAGCCCATTCCAGCCATGGATCCGACCGTGATCGGGCCGTCCGATATCAACTGACAAGCGCCAACAGCGCCACTCACGCTGATCCCTTTGGTCGATTTGATGTTAAAATCATCCAGCACATCCCCTTTGATTTCGACAAAACCATTAAAGTTGATGTGCCCGACCTTCAGGTCGACATTGCCGGAGACGACAAATTCTTCAGCGACGGCGAGGATATCTTTTTCAAAGGTCACTCGGCCAGCTTTTGTGGCGACGGCTTCAGTGCCGTCAGCGCGGATTTCAATCCCATCTCCGGCGACCAGTTTAGCGGCCTGGCCCAATGGTGCAGGGATCGGTAAGCCAGTAATGGTTTTTCCTGCAGTCCCCTGTTCTGGTGGATAAATGGTTCCGATCAGTTGTTCCGGTTGGACATTGGTGAATGCCTGAATATTTTTAAAATTGACCCGACCTTGCTCATCCTCTGTCAGCTCGACATCATCATCGCCGGTATCGACAAACAGCTCAAAATAGCCATCTTTTCCGGGAGTTGGTTCGGTACCTGAGGCGAGTAAGAAATTTTTCGGATCTTCACCGTTTGCGGCATCAGTACAGAATATTGCCAGCTGCTCAAGGTCGACGGTGTCGGAAATG
Organism: uncultured Desulfuromonadales bacterium; assembly: GCA_945788205.1. GTDB lineage: Bacteria > Desulfobacterota > Desulfuromonadia > Desulfuromonadales > Geopsychrobacteraceae > Malonomonas. Next base: position 1,582 of record CALZLE010000201.1, on the reverse strand, counting down.
TCTAGCATTTTCAGCAGGTTGATCAGTTCGGCAGGGGCAATGCTGTGATCGGTATCGTGGACACTGATGCTGGCCCGGCATTCTAGCTGGCCAAGGTGTGATTCAACGCGCAGGTCGTAAGCGTCCTCGTTCACCTCGCTGACCAGCTTTGTTCCAACTTCGACGGCTTGTTCTGAGTTTTGTGCCATTGTTGTCGTGCCTTCTTTTTGGGAGATTATCTGTCGCTAATCATATCACATGTATCGGTTATGAAAGTTCTTTTCTTTAGCACAGTGTTGTGAAATATCAGTAACTTCGAATCTTGACCTTAGTTGCTGAGCTGGATTATTCTCCAGCATCGCTTTTGCTGAAGGAGAAGACATGTCCGATATTGTTGAACGCTTTAAGACTGATCTCGCTGAAGTGCCCTGGAAGGATCTAAGGATTCACCTGAAACGGGACGCTATTATCATTGTCGCCGATGAACTGGACCTGGTCACTGTGGCGGTCGCTGTGGCCGAAGATCAGAAGACCACGGTTGAAGGTTGGATTTCTGCGGGACAAATGGTTAAACCGACTGCCGAGCAGCTTGATGCCTGGGAGGCGGAGCTGGAAAAGCCGTTCCGACTGCTGATTGTTCAGCCATTTATTCTGGTGCAGATGGTGATTCATGCCTGATCAGTTTGTTGCTGCTCTCGGCGCCTATCGGTCTGAGGCTGTCTTTAATCCTTGGGGGGAGTCAGACTCTGAGCATGATTGTGATCATCAGGGCCCGCAGGTTCGCTCTCGTCAACTGCAGAAGTATCTCGCAGAGCGGATCGGTACAGCCAAAACCTTGCTGCTGGCTGAAGCGATCGGTTATCAGGGGGGGCATTTCAGTGGCATCCCCATGACTTCGGAGCGGCTGCTGCTGGGGGGATTAAGCCACAAAAATTTGCGGGCAGAGCTGGTTTTTAACGATTTGCCGGCACAACGTACGAGCAAACCGGAATTGCGCCCACAGGGTTTTACTGAACCGACGGCGACTATCGTCTGGGGGTTTTTGGTTGATCAGGGGATTGATCCGCGTTCCGTGGTGTTGTGGAACGCTTTTCCCTGGCACCCGTATCAGCCGAAAAAAGGCTTGCTCAGTAATCGGACGCCGACCGATACAGAACTGGCTGCTGGACATCGGGTATTGTGGGAAATGCTTGAGCTTGGACAATATGAGCAGATTGTCGCAGTCGGTGAAAAATCGTTCAGTCAACTGCAGCAGTTGGACATTTCGGCGACCAAGGTTCGGCATCCGGCTAATGGCGGGGCAGGAAAGTTTCGAGCTCAAATGTTAGCGCTATTAGAAAGGTGAAAAATGATTGAATATGGAGGCGAGTTTTTCACGGTTGTCATCGTGCATCTGCTCGCTGTTGCCAGCCCAGGCCCTGATTTTGCCATGGTCATGCGTCAGAGTCTGATGGCAGGTCGTCGGGCCGCAATCTGGACCAGTGTTGGCATCGGCGCTGGGATTCTGGTCCATGTCGTTTACACCTTGCTCGGTCTCGGTCTGATTATTTCTCAATCAATTCAGCTGTTTAATATGATCAAGTATTTCGGGGCAATTTATTTG
>CALZLE010000200.1 GCA_945788205.1 uncultured Desulfuromonadales bacterium | reverse complement strand
CCTGCGAAAGCGTTCCCAAACCCATCCTCAAGGAGCGAACTTGAGCGGATGATGATCGGGTATTGGCCGTAATAATCGAGCATTTTACGGAAACCGTCCCGGATCGATTCGGGGAAGCTGCCGAGCAACATCTCCTTACGGAGTTCACTGGCTGCCGAGAAATAATCTTCCTGGGTTTTCTGTTTCATGAACAGGCGCCAGAGATCATTGTGGACGATGTAGGAATAGTAGACGTTGGAGCCGATGAAAAAAGAATCGTGCCTTTCCAGATGCTTGTTCCAGTCAAATCCTTCTGACTTGCGCAAAATTTGATGGGAAAGGAGCATTCCAACAGCTTTGCCACCAATAAAACCGGTCCCGACCAGTCTCGATTTAATATTCAGTAAAAACTGTAAATCAAAGTGTTTGATCGCCAGTGCCAGAATGCGCTCTTCGCGTCCGATCATATGACGACAGATGTGCTTTACCATGTGCGCTTGTTCGAGTTCTGCTGCTGGAGTCTCAAGCAGTTGCTCACCCTGAATAAAAAGCCGCTGCCAGTGGTCAAGTTGCCTCGAGCTGCTTTCCTGACGGCGAGCAGATCTGGAGCTGAGAAGTTCAGTTGCTTCTACGCTGTTTGCGAGTGGCTGGAACTGCTCTCCCTGTTTACGGTGAGGAAGAAACATTGTTGGTGAGCTGCGTTGCCAGACTTTTAATGGCTGAATATGGAAGTTTCCGTCATGGTTGAATACATCGACTAAGACTTGGGTGGTTTCTCTGATCCGCTCTATTGTTCTCACGGCGTGATGCTTACGGATTAAGCCGAAATAGGCAACCGTGTCGAGCTCGAACAGGTAAGGGCAGGTGACGCGGAAAAAATTGCCGATCATGTGATCGGTAGCCCAGGCGGAAAGAAGTTCTGAAAGAGAATCGAAAACATAAAAGGTGCCGAGACCCTCATCCGTAATGACTTGGTGGATTCGACTGGCGAAAGATTCGAAGCCCTGTTTCGGATTGAACTCATAAACCTTGATGTGGGGTGATTCCTCCAGAAGAGGTTCGTGCTCCCCAAAACGCATGTAGACGACTTTCTTGCCGGCGACCAAGGCCTGGTCTACAAAAGGCCCGACGAAGTAGCGGTAGTCATCGATTGTGTCAACTTTTAACACAACGTTGTCACCGATTCTTAAATCATCAAGTATTTCATCCAGTCCACTATAGCCAGTCGAAACTCGCTCTGTTGCGTGCATCAAATGCTCCGTTGATTTGGTAGAATTTAAGTTTATCGATTGTGGCTGTCCAGTTTGGCCGTTTTCAAGGCGGACAGCACGCGGGGAGTGCAAAGTATTGCCTGGCTGATATTTTAGCATAAAAAATAGGCAGGCCCATTTTTTGCGGCCTGCCTATTTGATCTATCTGGCTCTAGATAACGCCGAAAGCGACCATGGCTTTAGCGACTTTGATAAAGCCAGCACAGTTGGCGCCGTTAACGTAATTGCCAGGTGTGCCATACTCATCAGCTGTTTCGAAGCAGATTTGATGGATATTGGCCATGATTTCCCGCAGGCGGTCTTCCGTGTGGGCAAACGTCCAGGAATCACGACGAGCATTCTGCTGCATTTCCAGGGCACTTGTAGCAACGCCACCGGCGTTGGCGGCTTTGCCTGGGCCGTAGGCGATTGCAGCGTCAAGGAAAACCTTGACCCCTTCGGGGGTCGTCGGCATGTTTGCGCCTTCACCGACAGCAATACAGCCATTTTTCACGAGCAACTTAGCGTCCTTGCCGTTGATCTCATTCTGGGTTGCAGAAGGCATTGCAACTTCGCAGGGAACTTCCCAGATATTGCCTTTGGCAATGTATTTAGCGTGTTTATGGACTTCGGTGTAGGCATTGATACGACGACGCTCGATCTCTTTAATCTGCTTGACCAGATCAAGGTCGATCCCCTTTTCATCGTAGATGTAGCCATTTGAATCGGAGCAGGCGAGAGTTTTGCCTCCCAACTGGGCGATTTTTTCCATCGTGTAGATAGAGACATTGCCCGAGCCGGAAACGGTGCAGGTTTTACCGTCAAAGGAGTCTTTGCGGGCTTTGAGCATTTCGTCGACGAAGAAGGTTGCACCGTATCCGGTTGCTTCTGTGCGAACCAGGGAGCCGCCCCAATCGAGGCCCTTGCCGGTCAAAACACCAGCTTCCCACCGGTTAGTGATTCGTTTGTATTGACCGAACATGTAACCGATTTCACGGCCGCCGACACCGATATCGCCAGCCGGAACATCAGTATGCTCGCCAATATGACGGTAAAGCTCAGTCATGAAACTCTGGCAAAAGCGCATTACTTCAGCATCTGATTTACCTTTAGGGTCGAAGTCTGAACCACCTTTACCGCCACCAATTGGCAGACCAGTCAGTGCGTTCTTAAAAATCTGCTCGAAGCCAAGGAACTTAATGATGCCGAGGTAAACCGATGGGTGGAAGCGCAGGCCGCCTTTGTAGGGACCGAGGGAGCTGTTGAACTCTACACGGAAACCACGGTTGATTTGTACAACACCTTTATCATCGACCCAAGGTACACGGAAGATGATTTGTCTTTCCGGCTCACAGATTCTTTCAATGATTCTATGATCAGCAAATTCAGGGTGTTTCACCAAGACCGGACCGAGGGACTCGAGAACTTCTCTTACGGCCTGGTGAAATTCAACTTCTCCAGGGTTGCGATCGAGGACTTCCTTGTAGATGGGTTCGACTTTTTCATCAATACTTGGGGACATGTTTTCCTCCTGAAAAGAATAGCGCTGCATAAAAAAGCATCAGAAAAACTGCTTTTACGAAAGGTCAACTCACGTTTGACGCCAGCTATTCATACAATATATGTGCCACTGTCTAATTAATAGGCAGTACGTGGTTAGTTAGTGGGCAGTAGGGTGTTGTGGGACGTTGGGGTGGCGATATTTTCGTTTTTGGCGCATAAGAAAGTCTTCAGGTTGAGTTGTGATTTGCTTGGGAATATCAGATTGAGTACTTGGAGGGCTATTTTTTCTTGAGTTGACTATGTTAATTTGTGGTTGCCAATATTTTGGAGGTAGGGCGCTTGGTTGTTCGCTTTGATTTTTGATTTAGCTATTTTGAATTTTAACGTTCGGAAACATATTCAGTCATGCCGCGCAGTGAATTATCGAGAAAAACATTTTCGCGAGTCTGGATGTCCTTATCCAGCTGGTTAATGTTTTGAAAGTTATGGTCGTTTTTCATCAACCAAAGAAGAAATTCTTGCTTTAAATTATTTCCCGATAAATCTTTCAGTTGTGAAACCCCTTTCACCCAAAGCTTTAGCTGGTTTTTCCCAATCATCAAATATTCTACAGCTGGTTCAACCAGTCCGTAATGGGCGATAACTAAATAGCGCGGCTGCAGATCGATCATCCGTTGTATGGATTGCAGTGCGACCTCTAAGATGAACTTGGGCGGTGTTGCAGGGCGCATGTAAATACCGTCTGAGACGGGACAATGCACGCCAGCAACTTCGCCACCGAACAGCAGATCCTCAAACAGGTAGCAGCAATGATGCTGAGCATGGCCCGGAGTCTGGTAACTGCTGATGCCAGTTGCGCCTATCTGTTCTTCAAACTTGATGGAGGTCTCCGGAACTGGAATGATCTCACCGTAAGTTTCAGCAAGTTTTCCGAGGACTTTTTTTGAGCCTTGCCAGAGTTTATCGGGATTGATCAGATGTTTGATGCCCTGTGGGTGGCAAATGACCTTTGCCCTTGGAAAGGTTTTCATCAGCTCGCCGGTGCCACCTGCGTGATCTATGTGAATATGGGTAAGAAGGATGTAGTCAAGGGACTTAACTTGCCGTTTTTCTAATTCTATAAGCAGCGCCGGGATCGTCGACAAGGGGCCAGGGTCAACAACAAACGTGAGGCTGTCATCCTGGTAGAGCCAGCAGCTGATAAATTGCCGAAAGCCTTCCAGCGATGGTTGGTCCAGATCGATACAGGTGAGCTTATCAAGAATCATTTAGCTTCTTTCTGCTCCTGTTTTTGCTCATCTTCAGTTTTGTCCTGCTGGTCCTCATCTTCTTTTGCTTGTCGGACGATATCTTTAAGCCAATTGATTTCGTTTGGCTCGAAGAACTTTTGCTGTTCTGTGCCATAGTTCAAGGCCCAGTAAAGCTTCGGCAACGACATTTCGGTGACCGCATGCCCCGGCAGGGCAACGTATTTAGTTTTTTCATCCGCCCAGTCAGTCAGTCTTTTAATGGTATCGAAGAGCATCAGGTATTTGTCGCCATCCGATTCGATTAGCAGTGGCAGGACCCCTTCATCATCCTCTTTTCCATTCTCTTTCTTTGCATCGTCGCCTTCATCGATAACCGGTATGAAAAAGAGCGAATTAAGGAACAGGTCATAGTAGAGCGGCTGCGCTTTTGGATCCTTGGCGCCAAGCTCTAAAGCATCGTCAAGTTTGGTCATTGTATCGCCTTTCGGGAGAAATAAATGTTGCTGATCATAAGGGAGTTTGTTGCTCCGGGCAAGGGGGGCTTTAGATGGCAGTTATTTGTTTTGTTGAGGGGGAGTTTGTTTGATCAGACGCCAGCCCTTCGATTTCATGCAAATTCTGAAATAACGTCTCCGGTCCTGAAATTCGCGGTGACTGTTGTGGTGAAAATAGTGATGCGGATACAGTCCATGATTGTCACGATAATAGTACCTGTCGAGATAGGATGGGGAGAAGTAGAAATAGTCGTGGTAGCGCACTTCCTCGTGGGCGATCATCTCGCAGTCACTAACGGCCTGCTGTTTGGCAAGTTCTCCGTACCCCTGCGGGTGTTGCCAGGTCCAGCGATTTTGGGCGAGGCATCCTGTGAGTAGAAGCAGAACGACCGGCAGGAGATAAACAGGTTTGGTCTTGAGCTGTGACTTAAACCGTCTCATGCCTACATTATAACCCAGTCTGGATAAGAGCAGAGGTCTTGCGGATATTTTTTCTTTGCTCTCGCGACATGAGTTGTTATTTTGTCGTCAACTTACCTCCAACGATCTGGATCGACAGATGCGCTTTATCCATACCTCCGACTGGCACCTCGGTCGCCAGTTTCATAACGTTTCTTTGCTCGAAGACCAACGCCATGTTCTGGCCCAGATTGTTGATGTTGTCCGGGAGCGTCAGGAAGATGCAATAATCATTTCAGGCGATATCTATTATCGTTCTG
>CALZLE010000199.1 GCA_945788205.1 uncultured Desulfuromonadales bacterium | reverse complement strand
CGAGTTGCGAGAAAATCCCGCTCCGCCTGCCAACCATGTAAAGCAGTTGCTCTTCCGCATCTAGCGCCAGAAAGTCGCGGATCGGTGCCGTCATCTTCTCCCGATCCTCCGGGAACCGCCCTTCGACCTCTTGCAGCAGATTGAGGATGTGGTCGCTTTTAACGGTGCTGCTGATTCCGTCCAGATTGTCGAGAAACAGCAGCAACTCTTCGGCCATCTGCAGGTCGCCAAGCGGGACAAAATCTCCGGATTGCACATCCTGATAGAGTTCAGCCTGCTCAGGAATTGCCAGAGTGCGAATGCGGATAAAATCAGGATCGATCTGATTGATCGCAGAGGCCGTTTCCAGGGCATTCTCTTTTGAAAATTGAGTGCCACCCAACCCTGGCATGAAGTACTCCGATAGTTCAATTCCTGCGGCTTTGACCTTCTTTCCGGCAACGATTTGGGTCTGTTTGTCGACCCCCTTTTTGATGAAATCGAGCACCTCGTCAGCAGCCGACTCCATGCCGACATGAATTCGATTCAAGCCAGCCGCTGCGATCCGGGCCATCTCCTCATCGCTGATCCGGGCTATCGAATGGGAGCGGGCATAAGTGGTAATCCGCTCGACCTGCGGGAAGGACTGGCGAACATAGTTGAGGATACTAACCAGATCGTCCGGCTTGATGATCATGCTGTTGGCGTCCTGCAGAAAGATCGACTTCATCCCACCCCGAATCCAGTTCAGTGCTGAATGCAGTGCCAGCTGATCGTTTTCTGGTCGGCCCGTCTGTAGGGCAAAAATATCCCGTTGCGATCCACCGCCGGGCTGTTGCCTGATGTCTTCAATCGCCTCGACATACTGCCGGATTGTATCAATATCTTTTTTGATGTGCGCAACCGGGCGAACGCTGAACTTTTCACCCTTGTAAAGGCCGCAGAACTTGCATTTGTTCCACGGGCAGTTACGCGTGATCCTGAGCATCAAGCTTTGGGCTTCGCTCGGCGGCCGGATCGGACCGAGCTCAAAGCCCCGATAATCTTGGTTCATCTCTATTGTCTCCTGTTGCACGGGAGCAAATTCTGAAACTCGCCTTTTTGCTAACAAAACATTGAGGCTCTTAAGAAAGATAGCGGGTTCTTGAAGAGAAGAGAAATAGTTTTCTGTTTATGGCCCGACATAGTTACGGCTGCTTCTCCAACGACCCTGCCAGTTGATAGTTGTTAAATTAACGCTAAAATGGTCCTTATGTTATCAATTTAAACATTTTGTAACAGGGGGCTGTTGCTATGGAGATCTACCAAGAGGACTTTTTTGTTGGTATTCACCAGCGTGGTCGTTTGCAGGAGCGTCTCTCCAGTGCCCACGAAATGTTTAATCGGAGTTGTCCAGGGCTGGATCGGATCGGGATTGCTCTGTGTGACGAAGTTCTGCACCAAGTCAAAACATTCCTTGCCAGCCCTGCCCGTAATAATCCATTGACCAATTACCAGACACCTCTCTGTGATGCTGATTCGCTGGCCTCAACGGCTGTTTCCGGACAGGTTCGGGTTGTGAATGATCTGGAACTGCTCTCCGCTGGCAAAGGAGAGCACACGAAAAAAATCTGGGATCTCGGTATGCGTTCCAGCTATACGCAGCCGATCTATGAGGATAGCCAACTGCGAGGTTTCATTTTCTTGAATTCCCGGCAAAAGGGCTATTTTAAGGATGGCATGACTAAGCAGGTCGCCCTGTTTGCCCATTTTCTGGCACAGATGGTCCTTAACCATCAGGTGACGTTACGAACCTTGGTTGCCTCGCTGCGGATTACCGGAAAAATGATGCATTACAAGGACCCGGAAACCAGCGATCATCTTGAACGGATGGCGCATTTTTCACAATTAATCGCCCAGGAAATGGTTGCGCAAGGGATGATTGATCTGGATGATGAAGAAATCGATCATCTGTTTCGTTTCGCTCCGTTGCACGATATCGGCAAAGTCGCTATTCCTGATGTAATTCTGCAGAAGCCGGGTCGACTTAACACCAAGGAATGGGGTGTGATGAAGACCCACTCGGAAATCGGCCGGGCGATCGTTGATCAGCTGATCGATGAATTCGGGTTTTCGTCTTTGCCAGACATCGAGGTGCTGCGGCATATCACCGAGCTGCATCACGAGAAGATCGACGGCAGTGGTTATCCGCACGGCCTGCGTGGTCAAGAGGTTCCGATCGCTGCGCGGATCATCAGTGTCAGCGATGTTTTCGATGCTTTGACGTCAGCCCGCCCGTACAAAGATGCCTGGTCGAATCCGCAAGCCTTTTCCGAGCTGGAAAAAATGGCGCAGAAAAATCTTCTCGACAAAGATTCAGTCGCCGCTTTGCGGAGCAATATTGACGAGGTCGAAAAGATCCAGAAGGTTTTCTGCGAACGCACTTAGTTTTCGGCACCGGGTTTTTAGCTATTTGCTATCCTGAAGATGGCCTGTTTGTTACCATGCCGCAATGCTTCCATTGATCGATACCCACATCCACCTCGACGCCCCGGAGCTGTCCGGCAACGGCTTTGCGCTGGTCGCAGAAGCGGTTGCTCAAGGGATCGGAACCTTTATTGTCCCGGGGGTACGTACTGCCGGCTGGTTGCCGCTGTTACAGCAGGCTGAGCAGCACGCTGAGGTTCTGCTCGCACCCGGCCTGCATCCGGCTTATGCGGATCAGTGGTCGCCGGCTGCTGCGGCCGAGCTGGTCAGGATGAGTCAGCACCACAAGGTGGTGGCAATCGGTGAAATCGGTCTGGATGGCGTCTGTGGACCGGCGCTGGAGCGGCAGGAAACGGTTTTCCGTGCGCAATTGCAGATTGCTCTGGAGGCCGGTTTGCCGGTACTGTTGCACGGCCGCAAGGCGACCGGACGGCTGCTCGAGATTCTGCGCGAGCTGCAGATCGGCCAACAGGCCGGCGGCAGCTGGCACGGGTTCTCCGGCTCGCTACCGGTGGCACAGGAGTTGGTGCGGCTCGGCTTTAAAGTCGGGGTCGGCCCGATCCTGCTGCGCACCTCGGCCCGCAAGCTGCCGCGGGCGGTCGTTGAATTGCCGCTGGAGTCTTTGCTGCTGGAAACCGACCTGCCCGATATGGCCGAGCAGCCGGAGGCATTGCTGGCCGTAGCGCGAAAAGTGGCCGAGCTGCGGGGCTGTACGCTGGCTGAGGTGGTAGAGGTGACAACAACAACTGCCTGTGAGCTGTTCGGGATAGATGGAATGATCTTGTAGGGGCGAGGCATGCCTCGCCCGCTGGCGACCTGTAGGTCGCCCCTGCAATTTTTTAAATAATTTTACGTAGGATAGAAAAAATGTCAGAGCACAGATTCAGCCGGATGCAGCTGCTGGTCGGCGCAGACGGTTTGGAAACATTGAAGCAAGCATCGGTGGCGGTCTTCGGCATCGGCGGGGTCGGCAGCTATGCTGCCGAAGCCCTGGCTCGGGCCGGGGTCGGCAAGCTGACGCTGGTCGACTTCGACGAAATCTGCGTGACCAACGTCAACCGGCAGATTCACGCCCTGGACGGCACCATCGGCCGGGCCAAGGTCGAGGCGATGGCCGAGCGTTGCCGGGCGATCAATCCGCAGGCGGAGATCGTTCCGATCCACAAGTTTTATGCCGCGGAGGTGAGTGAAGAGCTGCTTGCGCCCGGTTTCGATTATGTTCTCGACTGCATCGATCACATCACCGCCAAGCTGCACATGCTACAGAGCTGTCATCAGCGGCAGCTGCCGATCATCGCTTCGATGGGGGCGGCCAATAAACTTGATCCGACTCAGTTGGAAGTGGCCGATCTGAGTAAAACCAAGAAGTGTCGGCTGGCACGGATCATCCGTAAAGAACTGCGCAAACGGGGGATCGAAAAGGGGATTAAGGTGGTCTATTCGACCGAAGAATTTCGGCCGCTGACCGACGAGACCGCGGTCTGCGCCGAAAACTGCGTCTGCCCGAACAAAGCGGAGCAGCAGTGGAGCTGCGACGACCGGCGGGTGATCCTCGGCAGCTCCTCCTATATTCCGCCGCTGTTCGGTTTGACCATGGCCGGCGAGGTGATTCGGGCATTGCTCGGGGAGGATAGCTGATGGACGCCTATTTCTGGCAGCTGCCGCTGCTGTTCGCTGTCGGTATTGTCGCCGGGATTCTCAATGTGCTGGCCGGTGGTGGTTCATTGCTGACATTACCGCTGTTGATTTTCATGGGACTCCCATCGGCGGTGGCCAACGGCACCAACCGGATCGCCATCTTCTGTCAGAACATTTTCGCCATCCGTGGTTTTCGCAAACGCGGGGTTATGCCGCTGGAACTGGCGCTGCTTTGCACGCCACCGGCATTGATCGGCAGCTGGGTCGGGGCGAACTTGGCGATCAATCTGGATGATCAGATGTTTAATCGGGTGCTGGCGCTGATTATGCTCGGGGTGTTGATCTTTACCACCGTCGACCCGATGAAGCGGTTTCGCGCCGAGAACATCAACTTCAGTTTCTGGCGCAAGGTGATTCTGATTATCTCGTTTTTCGGGGTCGGTGTTTACGGTGGTTTTGTGCAGGCCGGTGTCGGCTTTCTGGTCATCACTGCCCTGTTGGTGCATGGTCTCGATCTGGTGCGAATCAACGCGATCAAAGTTTTTGTCATCTTTGCCTATACCTTTATCGCTCTCGGGGTGTTTATTTATCACGGACAGGTCAATTATCTGCTCGGTTTTGCTCTGGCGGCGGGGAATTCTCTCGGTGGGGCGATCGGTCCGAAACTGGCGGTCGATAAAGGTCACGACTGGATCAAGAAAGTTGTCAGCCTCACGGTTCTGGTTTTTGCGTTGAAATTGTTGTTTGCACCTTAGTCGGATGCAGTTGACTGGCGCAGATAACGCACGTATCATGAGAATTAAACCTTCCTGGCGGAGGGTTTTTTACGTAGTTTCAACAGATTGGTGGCGCTAGCTACCGGAAAGAGAACCATGGCTTTACGTCGAATATTGCATTATCCGGAACCTCTTTTAAAAGAGAAGTCGGTCGCGGTGACCGAGTTCAACGACGAGCTGCGCCAGCTGGCCACTGATATGGCCGAAACCATGTACGCTGCGCCGGGCGTTGGTCTGGCCGCACCGCAGGTCGGTGAATTGAAGCGGATGGTGGTGATCGACTGCTCTGACAGTGAAGAGCCGAATGATCTGATCGTGGCCGTCAATCCTGAGATCATCGCCAGCGAGGGTGATTCGCTTGAAGAAGAGGGTTGCCTGTCAGTGCCCGGTTTCTGTGCCAACGTCAAGCGTGCCGAAACCGTGACCCTGCGCTATCAGGATGTTGAAGGGAACACCCATGAGCGGACCGCCAATGGTCTGCTCGGGATTTGTATGCAGCATGAATTGGATCATCTTGAGGGGATTTTGTTCGTCGATCGGCTTTCGCCGCTGAAGCGCTCACTGTTCCGCAAGAAATATATGAAGATGTTGAAGGAGCGGGAGCAGCAGAATGAAGCCTGAGTCAATCCGTACAGTTTTTATGGGAACACCCGATTTTGCCCTCGATACCCTGCAGGGGCTGATCGATTTTGGTCTGAATATGGTCGGCGTTTACACCCAGCCGGATCGCCCCAAAGGGCGTGGCAAGAAGTTGGCGGCGCCGCCGGTGAAAGAGTTGGCGCAGAAATATGAGATTCCGGTATTTCAACCGCAGAAACTGCGCGAGCCATCAGTGGTCGATGAGTTGAAAGAGCTGCAGCCAGACTTGATTGTGGTCGTTGCTTATGGTCAGATTCTGCCGAAATCGGTTCTGGAGATTCCGCAGCATGGTTGTATCAACGTACACGCCTCGTTGCTGCCAAAATATCGCGGTGCGGCGCCGATCAACAAGTCGATTGTCGACGGTGAGACCGAAACCGGCGTCACCACCATGTATATGGATGTTGGCCTCGATACTGGTGATATGCTGATCAAGCGGAGTCTGACCATCGGCGAAAACGAAACTGCCGGTCAGGTCCACGATCGCTTGGCGCTGCTCGGACGTGAGGCGATGGAAGAGACTCTGCAGCTGATCTGCGCTGGAACTCTGGTTGCAGAAAAGCAGGATGATGAGTTGACCTGCTATGCGCCGATGATGAAAAAAGAGGATGGCCTGATCGACTGGAGTCAACCGGCGGCAACGGTTCATAACCTGATCCGTGGTCTCGATCCCTGGCCGGGTGCCTATACCCATCTGGATGGTGATGTGTTGAAGATTTCTGCAACGCAGGTTGAAGCAGAGCTTTCCGGCAAACCAGGCGAGATTCTTTCCGCTGACAAGACTGGGGTGCGGGTCGCTTGCGGAGCTGGCGGGCTGGTGATTGACGGCTTACAGCTGCCGGGGAAAAAACGGCTGGCTGCAGTTAACTTTCTCAGTGGTAAGCCGCTGTTTGTTGGCACGATATTAAACTGATTGAACGATCAATTGAATAAGAGGATAAGAAAATGAATACGATGCGAACCGTTATGTTAATGACTCTTCTCACGCTGGTGTTGGTCGGTGCCGGTGGTGCCATCGGTGGTCAGGGTGGCGCGTTGTTTGCGCTGATTATGGCCGGGGTGATGAATCTTGGCAGCTACTGGTTTTCCGATAAAATCGTGGTCAAAATGTACAAAGGGCAGGAGGTGCAAAGCGGCACTCTTTACGAGGTGACAGCAGAGATCTGCCAACAGAACAACCTGACCATGCCGAAGGTTTATGTCCTTCCGCAGCCGACTCCCAATGCTTTTGCGACCGGTCGTAATCCGCAACATGCGGTTGTCGCTGCGACCCAGGGCATCACCCAGATTCTCTCCCGCGATGAGCTCAAGGGTGTGATGGCCCACGAGATGGCGCATGTACAGAACCGCGATATTCTGATTGGTTCAATTGCTGCAACGATTGCCGGAGCGATCAGCTACATGGCGCACATGGCACAGTTCGCGATGATCTTCGGCGGTCGTGACGACGAAGACAGCAACCCAATTGCGATGATCGCGATGATGATTCTGGCACCGATCGCGGCAATGCTGGTGCAGATGGCGATCTCCCGGTCGCGTGAGTATGTCGCCGATGCCACTGGTGCGAAGTATTGCGGCAATCCTCATTCCTTGGCAAATGCCCTGCGCAAGCTGGAGTCGTCCAACCGGCAGATGCCGATGGAGAGCGCCAACGAAGCGACGGCGCATATGTTTATTGTTAATCCGCTGAAGGCTGGTGGTCTACGCGGCCTGTTCTCGACCCATCCGCCGATGGAAGAACGGATCCGTCGCTTGGAAGGGATGCAGAATTAATTGTCTTCTCGCCCTGACGACAGCCCACGCAGGGCTGCTTATGAAATTCTATTGCGCGTCGATGCCGGTTCTTTTTCAGATCTGGTCCTCGACACCGTTCTGCGCCGTTCTTCCCTCGACGCGCGCGACCGTGGTTTGGTCACCGAGCTGGTATATGGGGTGCTGCGCTTGCGTGGTCGCATCGACTTTGCTCTGGAGCAGTTCTGCACCCAGCAATTAAAGCGTTTGCAGCCGGAAGTGTTGCGTCTGCTACGGCTTGGCGCCTATCAGCTATTGGAACTGGATCGGGTTCCGGCCCATGCGGCGGTTAATTCAACCGTTGAGCTGGCCCGTGAGCTGGAGCTGGATCAAGCGACCGGCTTCATCAACGGGATATTACGCTCGCTGGAACGAGGTAAGGCTGAGATCGATTGGCCGCAGCCGGAGAATATTCGTCGCTACTTGCAGCATGTTTGCAGTATGCCGGTCTGGTTGAGCAAGGAAGTGATGCGGTTATTGCCGAACACTGAGGCTCGCGCTTTTGGCGAAGCTTTGGCCTTGGCAGCCCCTCAGACCTTGCGGGTCAATACGTTAAAAACCACCCGTGAAAAGTACCTTGCTGAACTTGAGTACGCTGATTTTCAGGCTCATGCCTGTGATTTTACCCCGGAAGGCATCATCATCGACCAGCGTGCGGAAGCGCGTTTGCCGGGTGATGAAGAGGGGCTTTATCAGGTACAGGATGAAGCGAGCATTCTGATCGGTCATCTGCTCGATGTTCAGCCGGGGCAAAATATTCTCGATTGTTGCGCTGCGCCCGGTGGCAAGACCACCCACATCGCCGCACTGACAGAGAACCAGGCAGGGATTGTCGCGCTGGATAAACATGCGCAACGGATTGAGCTGATCGAACAGGGTGCAGTTCGACTCGGTTGTCACAAGATCACGGCAAAAGAATGGGATTTGACCGAACCGCCAGCGTTTCTCGAAGAGCAGAGTTTTGACAGAGTGTTGCTCGACGCGCCCTGTAGCGGATTGGGCGTGTTGCGACGCAATCCGGAAAGCCGCTGGAATAAATCGGCAGTCAACGTTCGGGAGCTGGCCCAGCTGCAGCAGGAGATTCTTTTTCAGGTTGCGCCGCTGGTCAAACCTGGCGGTAAACTGCTTTATTCGGTCTGTAGCTTTGCGCTGCTGGAAACCGATGAAATCATCAAGGATTTCCTCGCCGCTCATCCGCAATTTGCGCTGGATGATCTGCGTGAACAGACCGATCCGGAGTGGTCGGAGCTGTTCACCGAGCAGGGAACCCTGCGCAGCTATCCGCACTTGCATGGTGGAATGGATGCCTTTTTTGCCGCGAGGTTTGTGCGGAAATAGATTAAATGCGGGCGACCCATGAGTCGCCCCTACAAATTTCGTATGTTTATTTGCGTAGGGGCGACCTACAGGTCGTCCGTTAATTGTTGGAGTATATATCAATGATCAAAATTGCCCCCTCAATCCTTTCGGCAGATTTTGCAACCCTCGGCGATGAAATTCGCGCCATTGAAGCCGGTGGTGCTGACTATGTTCACGTTGATGTGATGGACGGTCATTTTGTGCCGAATATTACCATTGGTCCGTTGATCGTCGACGCGATCCGCCCAGTGACTGAACTGCCACTCGATGTGCATTTGATGATCGAGAACCCCGATCAGTATATCCCCGATTTTGCCAAGGCTGGTGCCGACATAATCGTCGTACACGCCGAAGCAGCGACCCACCTCCATCGGAGTGTCCAGCTGATCAAGTCACTTGGCAAGAAGGCCGGAGTATCGCTCAATCCGGCCACGCCACTTTCGGCGTTGGAAATGGTGCTGCCCGATATCGATCTGGCTTTGCTGATGACGGTCAATCCTGGGTTCGGTGGCCAGTCCTTCATCGAAAACTGTCTGCCGAAGATCGCTGAGCTGCGGCAGATGATCGATGCTCTCGGGCTGCCGATCGAACTTGAGGTTGATGGTGGAGTGAAAATCGACAATATCGAAAAGATTGCCGCCGCTGGGGCTGATGTTTTTGTCGCGGGCAGCGCGGTATTTGGCACCGATGATTATGCGGCCACCATCGCGCAGTTGAAAATGAACGGTCAGACAGGGCAGGGTTGATGGCGCCACTGCAGCAGATTTCCGCAGAGTTGGCCCGTTTTCCGGTGAAGCCGATGGCACGTGGCGAATTGCGTTCGGCGGCGGTGCTGGTGCCGTTGTTTCTGCGTGATGGCGAACCTTGGGTGCTTTTCACCCGCCGAACCGAGCAGCTGAAAAATCACGGTGGCGAGATCTCTTTTCCAGGCGGAGCCGCAGAAGAGCAGGACGTTGATTTCTGGCAGACGGCGTTGCGTGAAACGGAAGAGGAGATGGGGATTCTGGCCGCAGATGTCGATCCACTTGGGCAGCTGGACGATTTTTACTCGGTCTACGGTTTTCGGGTCAAGGTGTGTGTCGGAAGCTACATCGATCCCTATCCCTACCTGGTCGATGAAAATGAAATTGCTGAAGTGATTGAACTCCCGCTGGAGCGATTACGTGATCCGTTGATCTATCATCAGGAAGATTGGCAACATAAGGGGCGGATGTTCCCGGTCGATTTTTATCAGCTTGATGGACACAATATCTGGGGGATGACGGCGGCAATTCTTAAACAGCTATTGGTGCGACTTGAGCCGATTTCATCTCTGCAATCCTCGCCAGCTGGCGACTAAGCGGTGACCTGAGTCAGCAGAGGATCGAGCCCGCCCTGTTCGTCAAGGGCAAACAGTTCGTCGCAGCCGCCGATGTGGCGGGGGCCGATAAAAATCTGTGGGACTGTGGTTCGGCCAGAGCGGTTGCGCATCTCTTCTTCAAGGCTGTTGTCTTCGGTGACATCAAGGGTTGTGAAGGAAACGCCTTTGATGTTAAGTAGCTCGATGGCCCGATGGCAAAAAGGGCAATAGTTTTTACTGTAAATGTGAATTTCCTGCATCTGATGCTCCTGCTTATATGTGAATCGGCACAAAAGCTGTGGTCGAAGGTCAGACAGTTTAGCGGAAATCTTTTCTGCTGCAAGCAGTTTTAGCGAGAATAAATGTTAATTTTTGTTGCTCGGAGGTCGGTTTTTTAATCGGTTTTCAGGGAGGCCACCAAGATGCGCTTTATTGTTACCTTTTTAGCTGCTCTACTGTTGTTGCCGGCTTGTGCTGGAACTCTAGATACCGGGCCAGGATTACCAGTTATTAGCAATCAGTTCAGTGAGGCGATGCGTTGGCAGGACTATATCGGTGCGGGCAATTTTTTAGGCAGTGATGTCCGTAGCGAATTTCTCAATCAGTTCCAGCAGGATGAGGATTTACGTGTCGTTGAAAGCCGGATTGTCAGTGTTGGGCTGAAGTCTGACGCAGATATTGTCGTGGCTGATTACGAATTGGAATACTATCGATTGCCGTCGATGCGTGTGAAAAAGTGGCACTGGGCTCAGGAATGGCAATTGCAGTCGCAAAAGGGTTTAAAAACGGGCGTTTGGTTGATTACGAATTCCCCTCCACCGCTTCCTTAAAATCAACGGTTCTATTCAGTAGTTTTCAGGCTAACAAATTGTTTTTTCTTGAATTTAAGTCAATTTTCAAGCTTGTTGATAGTGAAAAAATAGCCTTGATTTAAGCCCCCCGTTTGTGGTATCTACCTGCATACTGTATACGATTTCAAGAGACAGAAACAGCCAGAACATCGAACGATTCTCCCCGTTTTCGGGGTTCACGACCTTCCTCTTTGGGGAAGGTCGAAGCAGGTCATAGGAGGCCGGTTTGTCACAGGTTACTTTTTCCAGCTGGGGAAGACAGGTTGTCGATAATCGGCAGGGTGGCGACGCTGAAGTAGAAGTCGCCAAAAAGAAGCTGCCGGTTGCATTTGGTGGTGAGAAAGAGATTGCCGCATTCATGGGATGGGACGGGTTGATCCTGAACGATCCCAATGTTGATGTCGTGGCAATGGCTGCCGAATACGCCAAGCGGGTTCAGGAAGATTACTGCTGCGCCAAGTGTTCGCCCGGTAAAAAGGGCACACGGGTTATGCAGGATACCCTGGCGAAGATTGTTGACGGTAATGGCAGCGAGCAGGATCTCGATACCCTGTTGAATATTGCTGATCTGCTGCAGAACTGTAAGTGTACGCTCTGCCAGACGTCAGCAATCCCAGTTGCTGATACCGTTAAACATTTCCGCGCAGACTATCTTGATTATATTGGCGGCAATAAGAAGGACAAAAAAGCCGTCGATTATAAAGTCAAGATGACCGCACCTTGCCAGGACAAGTGTCCGGCTCACATTGATATCCCTTCTTATATCGAAGCAATTAAAGAGCGGCGTTTTGATGAGTCGCTGGAGATTATCCGCGAAAGCATGCCGTTGCCGGCTGTTTGTGGCCGCGTCTGTCCGCATCCATGTGAAACAGCCTGTCGTCGCGCCAACGTCGATGATTCGGTCAACATCATGGTGCTCAAGCGGACCGCTTCTGATTACGAGTGGAAGCATAACCATCAGCATCCAGTGAATCAGAAGCCGAAGAAAGATAAAAAAATTGCTATTCTCGGTGCCGGTCCGGCCGGGCTGACTGCAGCTTATTATCTGGCTCTCGAGGGTTATCCCTGCACTATTTACGAAGCTTTGCCAGAAGGTTACGGCGGTGGCATGATCGCGGTCGGTATCCCGGCTTATCGGATGCCACGTCATATTCTGCAGCGCGATATCGATATTATCGCTTCGATGGGTGTCGAAATTATCTACGACACCAAGATCGGTGAAGATATCAGCCTGATGGAACTGAAAGAGAAGTTCGATGCGGTTCTGCTTGCTCCGGGTGCTCATAAATCGAAGCCGGCAGGCATCGAGGGTGAGGGCGAAGGCTACAACGGATTCCTCGCCGGAGGTATCGAATTCCTGCGCGAAGCCTATATGGGCAAGCCAACCGGCATGGGTAAAAAGGTTTGTGTCATTGGTGGTGGTAATACTGCCATCGACTGTGTCCGGGTTGCTCTGCGAGAGGGCGCTGAAGACTCCATTCTGCTCTATCGCCGGACGCGTAAAGAGATGCCAGCCGATTCCTGGGAAGTCGACGGCGCTGATGAAGAAGGCGTACAGTTTGAATTTTTGGTCCTGCCGAAAAGGATTATTGTTGATGACAACCGCCAAGTCACCGGTGTCGAGTGTGTGCGCATGGAACTGGGTGAGCCGGGCGATGACGGTCGCCGTCGGCCACAGCCGGTCGAAGGCAGTGAGTTCATCGTTGAGTGCGATACCCTGATCCCGGCTATCGGTCAGGACCCGGACCTCGACTTCATCACTGAAGAGACCGGGATTGGCATCACTCGCTGGAACACTGTTGTCACCAAGTACGTCCCGCTAAAGAGTCACGCCGGTCGAGACCTGAACGATGATATGGGTAACCCGCTGTCACGGATTCTGATCACCGATATGGATGGCGTGTTCGCCTCCGGTGATGCTGAGATCGGTCCGCTGACGGTTGTTGCCTGTGTTGGTAACGCCCACCGGGCTGCCAAGGTTATCCAGCGCTATCTGGAAGAGGGTCAGCCCTATCTCACCGATGACGATTTCCACGAGGATATGCTCAGTAATCTTGGTGTTTATGATAAGAACGAAGAGGTTCCTTGGCTTGATGCGGTGCAGCGGATCAATCAGCACGAGATTCACGGTGCTGCCCGGGCCAGCAAAGGCAACTACAAAGAAGTCGAACTTGGCTTCTCTGATGTAGAGGCGGTTAAAGAGGCAGAGCGTTGTCTGCGTTGCTACCGCGTTTCGATGATTGCTGTTTAACAGATTATTTAGAACATAGACTGCACTGTTCCACGGGACGGTGCAGTCGACATTCGAGGTGAATATATATGGTCAGCTTGACGATTGACGGTAAGTCGGTAAGTGTTCCCAAGGACACAACCATCCTTGAGGCAGCACTGCAACTGGATATCCATATCCCGACTCTTTGCTGGTTGCAAAAGGTTTCTCCGACTGGCGCCTGCCGGATCTGTGCCGTGGAGATTGAAGGTGTTGATCGCCCGATGACGGCTTGTAACACCCCGGTTAAAGAGAGGATCAAGGTTGCGACCCAGTCAGAAAAGCTGACTCAGATCCGCAAGCAGATCATGGAGCTGATTCTGGTCAATCACCCACTCGATTGCCCGGTCTGTGATGCCGGGGGCGAATGTGACCTGCAGAACACCTGTTACGAGTTGGGAGTCAACCGGCAATCATTTCAGGCTGAGGATGTCAACCCAGAGACCATCGACCGCTGGCCTCTGATTCAGCAGGTTCCATCGCGCTGTGTCATGTGTGAAAAGTGCGTCAAGGTTTGTCACGAGGTGGTCGGTGCTAACTCCTTGTTGATCAATGATAAGGGTGATAAGGCCTTTATCGACAAAGATCTTGAGAAGTGCATCTTCTGCGGTAACTGCGTTTCGGTCTGTCCGACCGGAACAATGATCTCCAAACCGTTTAAATTTAAGGCCCGTCCTTGGGCGCTGCGCAAGGTGCCGTCAGTTTGTACTTACTGCCCTAGCCAGTGTCAGATCGACATCAATGTTCAGGGTAATGAAGTTTTCCGGATGACCTCGGACGATGAGGGGACTACAAACAACGGGAACCTCTGTATCGGTGGTTTCTTTGGTTACGGATATATTAACCACGCTGAACGATTGACTGAGCCGACCGTTGGCACCGTCCCGGTTTCCTGGGATCGGGCGATGGAAACCCTGGTCGAGGACATCGAGTCGATCAAGGCGGCTAGTGGCGCAGACGCGATTGCCGGGCTTGCCTCGCCTCGTTTGACCAACGAAGAAAACTACCTGTTCCAGAAACTGTTCCGGGCTGCAATCGGGAGCAACAATATCGATTCCGAGGCCCGTTTTGGTGCCTTGCGTGCCTTGCAGGCAATGGATAAAGGGCTCGGTCTGCGTGGCTCAAGCAATCTGCTTTCAGCTGTTGGTGAGGCTGACGCAGTATTGGTATTCGGCGCTGACCCATCAGCTGAAGCCCCGGCCGTTGACTGGCAAATTCAGGAAGCGACACGCGTAAAAGACGGTCAGCTGATTATCGCCAATATGCGAGAAGTGCATTTAACACAGTTCGCCAACAGCCAACTGACTTATAAGCCGGGCAGTGAAATTGCTCTGGTTGACGGTATCGCCCGCTTGCTGGTTGATCGTGGTTTGATTGACGAAGACTACCTGAACAGCATGGTTGCCAATCTGGATGAGCTGAAAACTCAGCTCGCAGCTGTCGATGTTGATCGGGCTGCAGCGGCAGCCGGGTTGGATCGTGCAGAGTTGGAAGCCGCTGCTGATATTCTTGGCAAAGCTGAAAACGTGGTTATCGTCTTCGGTGGGGACATCACCAAGTCTGAGTCGGGAACTGCAAAGTCGGCTGCTATTGCTAATCTGGCAATTCTCAGTGGTGCGCTACAGAATAAAGGCGGCCTGTTTCCGCTTGACGATAAAGGCAATATGCAAGGCCTGCTCGATATGGGTGTTTATCCAGAGGCGTTGCCAGGCTATCAGGATTACGCAGAAAATAGTGAAAAGTTCGCTCGTGCCTGGGGTGCAGAGCTGCCGACTGGTGGCCTTGATGCCGAAGGAATTCTGCAGGCTATCGAAGCAGGCAAGATCCGCTTCCTCTATCTGGCAGCTGTCAATCCACAGACCTTCCCGAACAGCGGTCGCTGGATGAAGGCCCTGGAAAAGGTTGAAGTTCTGGTCGTTCAGGATATTCTGCCGACCGCTGTCACCAAGTTGGCAAAGATCGTTCTTCCTGGCACCTCTTTTGCGGAGAAATCAGGCAGCGTGACATCTCTCGATCAGCGGGTTCGCTCGTTGGAACAGGCGATTCGTCCAGTTGGCGAGGCCCGTGAAGACTGGGCAATTTTTGCTGAGCTTTACGGTCGTCTGAGCAAGCAATCAGTCACTTTCAGTCGTGCAAGTATTCTCACGGAGCTGAGTGGTCTGACCTCACTTTACGGTGATGTTTGCTTCACTGGTGATGATCGCCATCGTCCTTGCTTAAAGCAACCTTACAGCCCGGCTGAAAAGAGCTTGAATTATCAGCTGGCGACCGACAGCGAAGAAGCTGAAGGACTGCAACTGTTAAGCGGTAAGTCAATGAGTCACTTCGGGACCACTTCAACCTGGGCTGCGGCACCGCTTGAGGTTGAGCCGGAAGGTTTGATCCAAATGAACGCTGCTGATGCGGATGTCGCTGGCGTAAAAGATGGTGACAAACTCAAGCTGAGCAGTTCGATTGGCACTGCAACCGGCAAGGTAAAGATTTCCGCTAGCGTCCCGCAGGGCTTGCTCTTTGCTCCGAATAACTTCACAGATTTGGGGATTTCGCAACTGCTTGCTGACGGTAATAACCGGACGGCAGTGCAGGTTGCCAAGGCTTAAATTTGATGAGATAAAATCTCATGACGCCCCGGTAACCGGGGCGTTTTTTTTTACTGCGAAGGAAAAGGATTTCTATGCCTAGTGAGTTCTGGAATTATCAGGAAAAGATAGCTTACAGCAAGGAAAAGGCGAATAAGGTGCAGCTTGGAGCGACAGAAATAAGTCGTGCGACCCTCTGGTGCCTGCTGCCGGGACAGCATATTCATCCCCACGTCCATGCTGGCGATCATATCTGGATGGTGCTGGAAGGCGCTGGAGAGTTTTTGCAGAATGAAAAAGAGCCGGTCAGTATTCAGCCGGGAACGATTCTGCTCG
>CALZLE010000198.1 GCA_945788205.1 uncultured Desulfuromonadales bacterium | reverse complement strand
TGGGAAACCCTGGATCTGATGTTTAAAACCCAGGGTATCTGGGCCAACCACGGCCACTGGCAGCCGGAGAAGTTATGGGATCTTCTGCCGAGAGCCGGTGTCGATGTCGCGCAGATCAGAAAAGATATGCACAGCCCGGAGATCGCCAAAATCATCGCGCAGGATATGGCCGACGTGAAAGCGTTGAACGTGCAGAAAACACCCGGTTATTTTGTCAACGGAAAGCCGCTGCAGACCTTCGGCTACAAACAATTGCAGCAGCTGATCCAGACCGAGCTTAACCTCCAGTATTCGAATTAATTATGGACCACAAGACTAGAGGAGTTCAGAATTGAGTAAAAAGAAGAAAAGACAGAAGCCCTCCTCGGAGAAGGCTTCTTCACAGCATAGAAAACCGACACCTGACAGATCTGTGAAGCAGGGGAAAAAGAAACACCAACCGGTGTTGAAAAAAAGGAAGCAGCCCAACTGGCCCCTGACTGTTCTCGCCGGGGCCGGGATGGCGTTGACCCTCTACCTGACTGCTAACGTCTGGCTTGGTGGGGCTCCACTGTACTGCGCCGAAGGAAGTTCGTGTGACATTGTCCAGCAGAGTCGGTGGGGGACCTTCCTTGGCCTGCCGACAGCTTTCTGGGGATTTTGGGTCTACGCGACTTTGGCCTTTATCGCCTTTAAGGTCCGTAACCCTGAGCGCCACTGGAAATCCGCCTGGTTCGTCTCCGCACTCGGACTGGGTTACAGTGTCTACCTCACCACGGTATCGGTATTTGTTATCGATGCGGTCTGTTTTTACTGCCTCATATCCCTATCGCTGATGACGGTTACTTTCGGGGTCATTGTTTCGCAGCGTCCCGAAGGGATGCAGAAGTTTAAACTGAAAACCTGGGTGGCGGAAACCGTTGTCGTGGCACTGGTGTTTGTTGGCGGAATGCATCTGCACTACAGCGGCGTTTTCGATCCGGCAGCCGGACCGAAAGATCCCTACTTGGTCGGACTGGCAAAGCATCTCAGTAAAAAAGATGCGGTTCTCTACGGCGCATTCTGGTGACCGGCCTGCAAGGAACAGAAGTTTCTGTTCGAGTCAGCCGCAGAATTGCTTAACTATGTAGAGTGCACTCCCGGAGGCAGGGGAACGCCAAAGGCAGCGGAGTGCAGAGAAAACAACATCAGCTCCTATCCGACCTGGATAATCGGCGGCCGAAGATATAAAGGACTGCTCAAGCCAGAGCGTTTGGCGGCTATTTCGGGGTACACTGCAGAAAAGCAAGGTCCATAAGGAAGGTGCTCAGGTTTACACGGCCAGCTCTGTATTGGGAGCTGGCCGTGTAAGTTTATGGACATAGTAAAGCAGATCGGGACATTTGCTTATTCCACAAAACACCAAATCACTTTTGTCAAAGGAGTGCCGAGTAGATTTCCAGATTTGCATAAATAGGTAGCTTTGAAGCCGTTTTTCTGCCCACAGCAATACGGTTTTTTCACAACTGATAGGGTTTGAAAAACAAAAAAACCTATTAACAGAGCCAAAACAACAAGCCGGTAATCAACCAAAAAAAACGTCTTGTCCTGACATTCACAGAGGCCAGAATATGAGGATCATCGGGATGCTCACGATGACCACCAGGATCTCCAGCGGCAATCCCATGCGCCAGTAATCACCGAATTTATAGCCACCGGGGCCCATGATGATGGTGTTATTCTTATGGCCGATTGGCGTCAAAAACGCGCAGGATGCGGCCACCGCAACCGCCATCAAGAATGAATCCGGGTTGGCATCGAGTCGCTGGGCGATATCGACGCCGATGGGAGCGGCAATCAGTGCCGTGGCGACGTTGTTCAGGACATCCGAGAGGGTCATAGTGACCAACATCAGGATCGTCAGGACTGCGACCGTCGGCATGCCTGCCGTCCAGTCAACAATGCTATTGGCCACCAGGGTCGTGCCGCCGCTGCTTTCAAGGGCAGCACCGATCGGGATCATCGAGCCGAGCAGGACAATCACCGGCCATTCAACCGAATCGTAAACTTGCGAGAGCGGGACAATTTTTAGGGCCACATAGGCAACGACCACCGCGGCCAGAGCCAACGGCAGGTAAACCAGGCCGAAACTGGCAGAGAGGATTGCTGCGGCAAAAATCGCCACGGCTGTCCAGGCCTTGCTGCGTTGAGTAATTTCAAATCCGCGTTCAGCGAGTGGCAGACAGCCGAGCCAGTCGACCACATCTGGCAGTTGATCTTCCGGCCCGAGCAGCAGCAGGATGTCGCCGGCCATGATCTGTTCTTTGCGCAGCTGTTCGCGGATCCTCTTTCCTTTGCGCGAGATACCGAGCAAGGTAACGTTGCGACGGTAAAGCAGGCGGACCTCCATCGCCGTGCGACCATCGATCATCGCTCCCTTAGGGACCACCACTTCGACCATATCGACGGTTTCGGCGAGGATGCCATCATGCTTGTAGGCGCCGACATGTTCCAGGTTTGCGGCACCGACGAACTGGTCGATGGCATCGGGGCGACCCTCGAGGACCACAAGGTCGTTTTTGCGCAGGATCTGTCGGCGCGCAGAACCGGGCAAGCGTTTGCCACGCCGCACCAGACCGAGAATATTGATATCACTCTCTTCGGCAAAGCTGTCGAGTTCTTTGAGAGCCATGCCCACGGCACTCGATTCTTCCGGAACCTTGGCGTTGGAAATGTAGTCCTGAAAATCACCAAGTTCTTTGAGCGTGTCGTGTTTGCTCCGTTCCACCGGTATCAGCCGCCAGCCGACCAGGGAGATAAACAGAACGCCGATCACCGCGACTATCAGCCCGACCGGAGCAAAATCGAACATGCCGTACGGCTCACCGAGGGCGGTTTCGCGAAATGTGGCGATGACGATATTCGGTGGCGTGCCGATCAGGGTGACCATCCCGCCCAGAATCGAGGCGAACGAGAGCGGCATCAGTGTCAGCGCCGGACTTCTTTTAGCCCGCTGGGCGGCCTGCATATCGACCGGCATCAGCAGGGCTAAGGCAGCAACATTATTCATGATGCTCGAGAGGGTCGCGGAGATTGCCGCCATGACCCCGATATGATTCGGCAGACTGCGCGAGGAATCGACAACCTTGCGGGCCAGCATTTCGATGGCACCTGAGCGGGAAAGCCCCCGACTGACAATCAACACCAGGGCAATAATGATTACTGCCGGATGGCCAAAGCCGGAAAAAACCTGATCTTTTGGAATGACTCCGGCCAAAAAGGCGATGACCAGTGCCGCAAAGGCCGTGACGTCATAACGGACTTTTCCCCAGATGAGAAATACAAAAATCAGGGCGATGAGAACGAACAGGATGGTTTGGTCAGTGGTCATAGTTACAGATTTTAGCAGATGGTGAGAAAAAGGTGATTAGATGTTTAGTAAAACCAGGGAGTCTCTAAATCGCCACTGGGCAAACAGAACAAAAAAATGGGGAATCCTGCTGATTCCCCAAAAGTGAACGTTGGAGGTAACGTTCGTCATATGTTGTGGAAACCGACCGGCGCTGAGCAGGGCGCCGGGCGATCCGGTGGATCAGTCTTTTAGTTTCAGTGCCAGGTAGCGGTTGGCGTCTCCTTGCCGAACCAGCAGCAGAACGGTTTTCTTATCCGTTTCCTTAAT
>CALZLE010000197.1 GCA_945788205.1 uncultured Desulfuromonadales bacterium | reverse complement strand
TGCACCGAAGGGGTCCGCTGGATGGTACTCAAGCAGCCGGTGACCGTATCCAAGGATCAGATCGCCAAATTCCGCCGCTTCTTCGATGATCATGATACCAACCGCCCGGTTCAGGCACTAAACGGTCGGACTGTCTACAAATAAGAGAACCTCTATTGCTGATTGAAAAAAGCGCCGCCGGTCAATGACCGTGAGGCGCTTTTTACTTTTAACGACAGGCTTATTTATCTGGCTGTTGGAACAGGCTGTCCGGCGTTTGTTTTGTCACCTGACCGTGGCTGCCCCGAGCGCGAACTAGACCCACCGGGCTTGCGGTTGCGACTGCTGCTGGGCGATCGGTTATTCCCGCGCCGGTCGGCCGGTTTGCCTCCGGCCGGTTTGCCTCCGGCCGGCTTCTGCCGACCGGTGGTGCTCGCTTCGGGCGGGCCGGACGCGCTCGGCTTAGAGCCCTGAACGGTCACTTTTGCAACCTCACGCTTGAGCAGGCGCTCGATATCTCGCAGCAGCTTCTGTTCGTCCGCTGAGATCAGCGAGAGCGCTTCCCTCCGGTTGCTGGCGCATCCGGTGCGGCCGATGCGGTGGAGATAATCTTCCGGCACGTTCTGCAGCTCGTAGTTGACCACGTGCGGCAGCTGGTCGATGTCGAGACCATGCGCGGCGATGCCGGTGGCGACCAGCTTGCCGCGGGTCTACAGCCTCATCAGGTTGGCTTGGTAGCCGCGAATTGATATCCATCTTTGGTTGCCGCTTTAACCGGCAGAGTCGAAGGAGGCTATTTTGCAAGTACTTTTTGTTGTCGGTATTCTTTACAGGCATAGTTTTCACTTTTCAAAGAATCGATTCAATGAAGTGAAATCGATGTGTTGCCGAGTTGGATCAATTTTTGCTCAAGATCAAAATGTAAATTTTCCGAAGAATCTAACGGCATGCAGTCAACTCCTCTTAGTTGCTTCTGATGTCTGTTTTTCAAAGCTTTTTGTTTGGTCTTTGTTTTGGCGTTCAGCTAGGCCTTGAAATTATGTGGTTTTTTTTCTCTTTTTCAATAGCTGGGTCAATATTAATGTTGTGTTTGCAGAGGGCTTCATTAGCGAATCGCGTAGAGAAAAGAAACATATGGTTTCTGCTTTTTGGGGCATAGGGCGCTGGAAAGCATTTCAGGAGGAAATCCAAAGACAGCATGGAGGTAATTATGCGGGGTAAGCTTTCGTTAAATCGACGTCAGAATTGTTTTTGGGGGGCTGTTTGGTTAGCATTGCTGCTGGTTCTCCCGCTCACTGTAAGCCCGGCATTCAGTCAAAACCTTGATAACAAAGGAACCGATTTTATCTTAGGCTTTTTGCCAAATTTTAGTTTGGCAAATACGACAGAATTGCACCTGACGAGTGATGTCAGTACGAATGTAACGGTTGAGTACCCGGTAAATTCGCCGACTTTCAGCACGACGGTTGCGGTCACTCCAGGCAACGTCACCATCGTTGAAATTCCCAATAGTTCAAGCAACTGGCCTGTGAATACCGTAGCCAATAATGCCGTGCGGGCTTTTGCCGCGGAAGAATTTGTTGCCTATATGATCAACCGGCAATCTGCTACTACTGATGCCGCGCTCGGTTTGCCAGTAGACACGATGAATACTGAATACCTCGTTATGACCTACACACCATTATTCAATGGGGAGTTTGTCGTGGTCGCAGGCTTTGACAATACTACCGTTACAATTACACCGACGAATAACTTGACTGGTGGCCGTGCTGCAGGAGTTCCCTTTGATGTTGTCCTGAACCAAGGCGAGGGCTATCTGGGGCAAAGTCTCAGCTCCGGCGCTGCCGGTGACTTGACCGGAACGATTATCAGCGCTGACCGCCCCGTCGGGATGACCAACGGCAACAAATGTACCAATGTTCCACCAGGGACTTTCGCCTGTGATCATATTTTCGAGGTGGCCCAACCAGTCCAAAGTTGGGGGAATCAGATTCTAACCGCCAACCTCCCTAATCGTACGGGTGGTTCGGTTTATAAAATATTGGCATCGGAAGATAATACCAATATCAGCCAAAACGGCAGCTCTTTAGGAATAATAAATCGTGGGGATTTTATTGAGACACCGATTGTGCCCGGAAACCAGCTTTTTACTGCCGACCGGCCGATCTATGTCGATCAATTCATGACGGGGCAAAATTCTCCTGGAGCCATTTTGGGTGACCCGGCAATGGGTAACATGATCCCATCTGCTCAGTACCTCTCCGATTACACTTTTTCTACTGCCGGCGCCAGTCAGTTCGTGCAGAACTTTTTAACTGTCATTGCAGAAGACGCGGATGTTGCCGGTGGTACGATTCTGCTTGATGGCTCAGCAATTCCCGCCGGTGATTTTACGCCAATCGTTTCAACCGGTTTTTCCGCTGCAGTGGTGCCTTTGACGCAGGGAACTCACACGACTTCGTCGAATGGGGTCCATGGCATCACCGTTGAGGGGTACAACAGTTTCGATTCCTACATTTATCCCGGCGGGGCGCTGTTCGAGTTCATCAACCCGACGGGCGACGCCAATCCCCCGATCTGTGGTGGAATGTTCAATAGCGGGCCTCCGCCCTTCTTCGCCGGGACTGCGACCGATAATCGCCCGAGTGAAGATGTCAATAACAACGACGTTCTTGATCCGGGTGAGGACCTGAACAGCAACGGTCAGATCGATGAGGACACGGGAATCTTTTTTATCGCTCTGGAGGCTGGCGCAACCAACCTGAACCTCAGTGTTGACCCGTTCGTGCCAGGGGACGGATCCGCCAGCTATACCGTTCAGCAGGCTGATACCAATCTGGCAGCAGCCGGAACGGTGCGCGTGACTGATGGTGCCGGTAACACTTGCCAGCAAGAAGTATCCTTTGGCGGGCAGCAGAGCGAGCCCTGCGATTTCGATGGCAACGGCGCCGTCGATATCGACGACATCATTTTGGTCAAAGGCGCCCGCGGGTCAATGGATCCTCAGTTTGACGTCGATAATGACGGCATTGTGACCGCAAATGACGCCCGCCAGTGTGTTTTGGAGTGTGACAACCCGCGTTGCGCCCGCTGATGGTTTAGCCTTTTTAAACAGGAGGAAAGATAATGAGAAAACTGATTATCGCGACTATGTGTTTGTTTTTCATGTCCTTCGGAACGGCGGGAGCCGTAAGCCTGGGGTTTGATACCAGCTTCATTGATGTCGAGCAAGGCAGTAGCTTCAGCATCGATTTGCTGGTCTCCGGATTGGGGAACCTGTCGACCCCTTCGCTTGGCGACTTTGACGTCGACATTAATTACGATATGACCCAGATGTCTTTCGAGGGCTACAGTCTCGGAACCTCCCTTGGCGACGAATCGATGGCTGAGGCACTGGACTTTTCCTTTGGCGATTTGGGCGGCATCATCGATCTGGCGGAAGTCTCGCTGCTTTCTCCAACGGAACTGGATGCCCTGCAGGCGGATAGTTTCGTCCTGGCTAGCCTCGATTTCAAGTGTCTGACCGAGGGGATCTCAGTGATCGAAATAGAACAAATGGATCCGCTGCTGATCTTGGGCGATGCGTTTGGTAATTCAATTGATTTCACGATTGAAAATTTTGTTACGGTGACGCAGACCGCCACCACGGCGCCGGTTCCGGAACCATCGACCGTAATCCTGATGGGCGCCGGTTTGGTCGGGCTGGCCTTGCTGCGGCGGAAGCGTTAAGGAGTTTGAAGCTGGAACATATTTAGAGATTGATTTCAATGGCAGTCAGCTCTGGGTAGGCAGTTTATTGTCTACTCAGAGCTTTATTTTTGTTAGGTCGTATCTTTGTTCTTCAGCGTCGGCGGCCAGCCGTCCAGCCAACCCAGCTCCAACAAACCATAGAGCCCGACCAGAATCGCTTCGGCGGTGTCGTGACGCAGGCTGGTTGGCTTTTTACCCCCCAGTTCGTTGATCACCTGCCGGGCCAGGCCGTCGGCCTGTTTTTTCGCCTGAGAACCGCTGCGCTGCTGACGGGCAAAAAATAGCATTTCGCGCCACTGCTGAGCATGGATCTGCCTGGCCTGAATGGACAGTTTCTCCGCCTCAAACAGCCAGAGCTCAGCGAGCGGTCCGCCCCCTTCAAGCAACAGGTGGGTTGGCTGTGGTGATTCGCGGAGTAATTTGCCGATGACCTTTTTCAGCTTGGCGGGAGAGGAGATGTGGTGGGAGCGGTACCAGATCAGTTTGGGATCGGTAGAATA
>CALZLE010000196.1 GCA_945788205.1 uncultured Desulfuromonadales bacterium | reverse complement strand
TGGAGGCGGCGGGGCGCCGTGCGGTGCGCGCCTTTGACATTCGGGAAAAGTTCTTCCATATCGAATTCTTCCGCACCGAGCCAGAAAACCGCATCGTCGCCATCGAGGTCAACATGCGTCCGCCCGGCGGTTTGACCATGGACATGTTTAACTTTGCCAACGATATCGACCTGTATCGCGAGTGGGCCAATATCGTCGTTCACAACCGGTTTGCAAGCGAAGTTACCCGCCCTTATCACTGCGCCTACATCGGCCGTAAGTTGCGCAGGCATTATACTCACGACCACCAGGCGATTATGGCTGCATACAGCCATCTGATCGTTCACCACGAGCCGATCCATTCGGTCTTCAGCGCCGCCCTCGGCAATTTCGGCTACCTGGCCAGGGCCGAAGATCCGGCCGAACTGCTGGCGCTGGGGCGCTTTATTCAGGCCACCGTTTAAGTGCAGGAGAGATACAAAAAGGTTGCTACCAGGCGGTTGGGCAGGGCTGGACTGTTCGTCGATTCATGCCGCTTTCAATCATTGCGACTACTTTTCCGAAAAGTATTCAGCTGAAAGCAAATTTTCAGAACCGGTAACCGAGACTCAAACCGGTAAGATAAATATCTGTTTCATATGACCCATTTGCGGTCTCGGTCGGCGTCCCCGTAAGCATGGTTGCCAACGGGTCGCCAAGGGCATTGTTCTTCCTGTGACTGTCATGGAACTCGTAGCCGAAGGCGCCGCTGAGCGTCCAGGCTCCAAGCTGCCATTCCAGACCGACAGTAAACAGATGCGCATCGCTGTCAGGAACAAGCGGCTCGAAGGTCGAATCTGGGACCGCGGCTTCGCCAAACAGATAGCCTGCGTTCAGCGCAAGTGACTCACTGACCTGGTAATGACCGCCGAGATTATAACTCCAGGTTGCTTTCCAGTCGCGCGGGGTGATATCCGCTGTTTGTCCCAGAACCGCAGAGTCAAGCGCCACTTTGAGTTCTTTTGTCGATGACCAGTCTTCCCAGCGCATCCCCGCTTCAATGATAAGGTCAGCATAGGGCGCAAAAGCAATCCCGGCGGATGCCTGGGCCGGGAGGCGGATATCCGCTTGGCCGTTTGTGTCGGTAAAGGCAGTCGTGAGCAAAGGCGATACCTCGCTGAAGCTTGCTCGGCCGTCAACGGTGACGTCGATATGGCTGCGGTAGGTGGCGCCGAAACTGATCTGTTCGTTCAGCTTATAAAGCATGCCGAGGTTGAAACCATAGCCCCAGCCATCCCCGGCAAAACGCTGATCGATGTCCTTAAGGGGACCTCCAAGCGCGGGCAGCACCCCTCCGACGCCACCGCTGAGCTGGAGGTCGGTCAGGGTATAAGCCGCCGTTTGATTGATTTTCTTTTTCAGGGTGGCATCTAGATAAAGAAAACTGAAGCCGCCAGCAACGGACAACTTGTCAGTCATGCGATAGGAGATGACCGGGTTGAGGTTCAAAGAGACAATATCCCCGTAGGTGCCTAAATATCTTCCAGAATAAGTTTCATCCCATTCCGTGGACAGGCCGAAAGGAAAAAACAGGCCAAACCCGATACTCAGCCTGTCATTGAGCTGACTGCTGTAATAGGCATTGGACGGGAAATTCCAGGCCGCCCTTCCTTCTTCAGTTTCGCCAGAATCCAGTTTGACGTTGCGATCGGCATAAATCCCGGTCGTGCCGAACTCAACCTGCTGACCGGCCACATCGTTGAGCAATGCCGGGTTGAAATAGAGTGAGGAGGGTCCAGTCGGGTGTGCAACCACCGCATTGGCCTGTCCCAAACCGGCGGCCCCCTGGGTGAAAACAGCAAAGCCGGATGCAAAGGCAGAACCAGCGAAAATAGCGACAAACATGTTCAATAAAATGATGCTTTTCATCAGGACATCCCTTGGTTCCATGGGCACTATCGGCCGGTTAGCAGACTCCTATGCTGTTTTGATTCCCCGCGCAAGAATCAAAGGCGTATAGGTAAAGCGCAGCGGATTGTTCAAAAAATCCTGCACCTCGGCACGAAACTCCTCGAAACTTCCATTGTAGGCGGTAAACGGGCAACCTGATTGCTGTGCAGCAACCTCAACTTTGCGAATCCAATTGTATTTCTCATCTTCCGAGCTGTTGCCATAAACCAGGTGGTGCATTTCACCCAGACAGGCAATCTCCTGAAATCCGAGACAGTAAAGGTGGCCGTAGAGACGCCGGCCGGCATTAGGATCAAAATCGAAATCCTTTTCCAGGCGGGCCATCATGGACTTTAGGGTTTGCTCCAGTCGCTCGCTCAAACCACTATGGCCAAGGCTGTTATTGTCCAGATCAGCGAGGCAGGCGATTCCGCCGGTTCGCAGCGATGCTACGCTGTTGGCAACAATTTGTTGCTGGTTGTTTCTGAAATACTCAAGAAAAAAACGCGTCCACATCGCATCGTAAGGTGGGCTGCTCTGAAAAGGGCAGCGGATATCGTGCTGCACAAAACTGACATTTTCCGACCCATAGCGTTCGCGAGCAACAGCTAAGCGTTCCTCGGAAAAATCCAGACCGGTGACATGACCAGTTTTTCCGACCAGTTCAGCCAGTGCATCGGTGGTGATGCCGGTTCCGCAGCCAACATCGAGAACCCGCATGCCGGGGCCTATCCCGGCCCAGGCCGCTTGACGCTTGACCGCTTCTCTATCGGTTTTTAGCTCTAGTCGTTTCCCCTCCTCCTGGTTTTCCATCAAATAGGTTTTATTAAGCTGACTGTCTTTTGACATTCTAAACCACCTTTATTGTCTCCCCGCTCCGGGACTGAGGTTATGTGCTTGCGAACTAGCTGGTTTATCGAGGCGAGAACCGATTTGGGAGCACTATTGAAGCTAACGGCAAACCCTTCCGGATGCTTCAGGCTGTTAATCGTTTGTCTGTTGTTGACCCAAGTGACGACACTGCTGACCTGCACCGATTGATCGCTGTCCGGAGGGGTAAATGTCAGTAACAGCTCATTTCCTTCCGTAACCAACGCGTCCGGGCTTACGATATAAAGCCCTCTTGTGCTGACATTCAAAATATCGCCGGCAAGGACCTGCTTACCATGCCGAATAGAGACCAGGGTTCGATATTCGACCCGCGGGAATTTGCGCCGCGATCCTGAGTCTTCCAGCCTTTGACTGCGCGGCGGAGAATTCTCCGCAGTAAAATCACGACTCGCTATATAGGCAAGAAAGGCTTTAATGATCTTGGGGTCAAAGTGACTCCCGGAGCCCTCTTCCAGCAAACGGACCGCCACATTCAGGGGCAGCGGTTCGCGATAGTGACGTTTTGCGGTGATCGCTTCGAAGAAATCAGCGGCGGCGATAATTCTGGCTCCAAGCGGTATTTCTTCCCCCTTAAGACCCAGCGGATAGCCGTTTCCATCCCAGCGCTCATGATGAGCGCCGGTGATTTCAGGAATTTGCCTATGCAGACCTCGGAAGGGCACCTGACTCAAAATTTGCCGGGTCCGGACCGGGTGAGTGTTAATAATCTCTCGCTCCTCCTCCGTCAATCCGCCGTTTTTCTTTAAAATAGAGTCCGGCACGCCGATTTTCCCGTAATCGTGCAACAAGGCTGCTATTCTGGTCATCTGGATAAAATCGTCCGCAAGGCCCAATTGCCCAGCGATCCCGGCAGCATAGATCGTGACCATTTCACTGTGACCTGCCGTCAGGTAATCCCGCGCATCAATAGAATCAGCCAGGACCTTAAGGGTTTTCTCGAAAGAATCACCCAGTTCAGCGATAAGTCCGACGTTTTGCAACGCCACACCGATCGTCGGCGCAATTCCCTGTAACAGGTTGACGTCGTTTCTGACCAGGGGACGCATTGTCTCTTGGTTGGTCACAGCAATTATCCCCAAGGCTTGATTGTCAATGACAATAGGGCAGCACAAAAGGGACTGAACTCCAAACCTGTGCATAAGGTCGCGGGATTTATCCGAAAGCGAATCGGCGATCTGCTCGGTGTTGTCGACAATAATCGTCTTTTTTTCGTGAAAAGCGCGCACGAAAGGCCCCTGACTGTCCGGGTTGTCGAGATTGAATGCAGCCGACAGCATGCGCGATATATCATTGTTCGAGTAACCGAAGGCGCCGCGAATTTCCAGGCTGGTTTTCTCCGGATTGGCAATCAAAATAGCCCCGGAATCGAAATCCAGACCCGATTCCATGACCTGAGTAACAATCTTGATAACATCATCAACAGAAGTCTTATTTATAAGGGCCTGACCGATCTCTTGAACCAACTGGACATTCCTGGAACTGGTGTCGATCAATTCTGTCAGGCGCTCGGAACTGTCCCATAAATTCTCCATCGATAGGGTCATTTGCTGCCGATCAAGAATCTCTGTGGCCCATGAAGAACCCAGGACCAAAAATAGAAATGCCCCCATGGAGTGAAGAAATGTCGCAAAAGTATAATTTAAAAAAATTGGAACCGATGATAAAACCATGCCGGCAAAAATTAAATTTCGTATAGTACTGAAAGTTCTGGGCAAGGTACGTTTCCAGGTCAATATGTAACGGCAGCAGCAGCCCCCCTCGAAGAGGCACTCGGGATGTTCTATACGGGGCAGTCCAAGGTGAAAGCCATTAACAATCGCCTCAAAAAAACCTTTCCTGTTGTCACACTGAAAGGGTTTTTCCTCAATATTTTTATAGGGTGTTACCGTGACTTCGACTTTGTTGTGTTTGAGTGATCGAGACTGATATTCACTTGAACGTGTAAAGTTCAGACTAAGACGTTTAATAACTTTAAACGCCAAAGCAGGCCCCAGAATACCAAGTGTGTGCTGACGCATAACACCGATCGTTCCGGGAGAAGCGGCCACCCGACCAGCTTCTCTGGCGATATTTTTATTATCTGTCAGATGGACTGTCTTCTCATGAAAAAGATCGACCTGAGTCTGGGTAAACCAACACCCTTCATCATTAATTTCATAAGGTTCTATGCCGGCATAGGCCATGATCTCACTGATGCTCACTTCCGGATATTGATCCCGGAGCAACTTCATGTATGCAGCGAGCAAACGAGAGCTATAAAGGGGAGATTCGCTGTTCATCGGCAATAACGATTCATCCAGGTCATATAGGATTCGACCCCCTGAGCAATATCTAAGGCCCAGAGAATATACTCTTTATCGGCTTTTCGCCCACAGAGACTCAAGTAATTATTAGGGAAAAACATCACCGGGTCAGAGAGTTTTTTATGGTTCAGAGCCAGGTTAGCAACAGCGGAACACACCGAATCGAAATACTCGGGGTTCAGTTCGATCATGAAAACTGAGATTGAATTGGTAATTTCAGAAAGGTTCAACCCGAAATCCGAAGATTGAACATCGATCAGGGACTTGGGGAGACCTTGATAACGCAGAACATGCAACTCTCTTTGCCTGATCAAGCCATTGACCTGGAAGGTTTCCGCCAGGGTCTGATCGTCAAAACCATCCGGAACCATATCCAGCGCATCTGGAAGCAATCCGCCGAAGGTCGCTTTATAATACTGATAAAACTCTCCGATGTCAGAAGCTGTCGCAGTCTCTAGCGTCCAGTCGCAAGAAAGTTCTGTTGAGGATTCAGCAAATCTTCTAGCCTCTTTGACATACGAGAAGCTGTCAAGAGAGGTTTGTTTCGGGTCATTGACACCATCAACATAGCCTCCGAAGTATTTTTTTGGAAATCGGTTGGTCTTTTGATAATAGCCGATAATATATTTGGTGCTCTTGGGGTTAAGCTGATAGCTGTCATTCATGTATTCGGAGACGGCACGGACAACCCGCAGACCCGCGCGTTGATCGTTCAAGGCAGCATGATGCTGATTCAGCCAAGTATTGCGATATACCCGCAATGTCGAGAAATGTCCGAGAATCTGTCCAAAACTTTGGTAGACAAAATGACGACTGACATCGACCCCTTTTTCGTAAAGTGTCAGGTAGGATTTGGATATTTCTTCACGCTTGCTGGCAATTTCCACATATTTTTTCGGATAAAGAAAACCCGTCTCGAAAAAGAAATCGAACAGATCCGCGGGGTCGATCTGGTTACTGACGTAAGCGCGGGGGTCCCGGGCCTGCTGAACCATGTTGATCAGGCGAAGATGGTCTTTGCTGTCGATCCGTAAGATCGCAAAGCCGATATGGATGGATTTTGGATTTTCTTTACTATGGCGAAAATAAACAACCTGGGCGATGCATGGCAGAACCAGATTGTTGGCAAACGAAATCTTTGCGTTTCTGATCAACAGGCCTGGGATCAGCGAGGCCCTGGTCGTTTCTTCGTCAACCGAAAACCCAAGGCTGCTAAGATCACAGATCTTCAGGCTGTACTTTTTGCCGGTGACCGGATGGGTGAACCGCAAATCCGGGGAAGGGACAAGCTCCTGCCGGTGAGTTCGGAACTGTTTTGACATATAGCGCGGGGTTGGGTCCAGATTCGGCAAAAGAAGATACTGGCCATCGCCACGCGGGGTCAAACTGACCTGCCCGGTGTAAACGGGATCGTTATCAGGCAAGACCGTCAGCATGGCCGGAAGATTCTTGTTCAGCCAGGCAAAAGAAAGATCGTCTTCACCGTTAAGGTCGACCAGAATGCCGCTTGCAGAATAATCCAGAAGCCGGCCTTTAAAAACGATCGCATTCTGCGTCAGGGTCAGCAAAATGTTCCTATCCGCGCAGGGGAATCTGTGTTGCTTGCGAAAGCCGGACTTAACGGCATCCTCGGGAATAGAGAAATGCAGCTCCTCGGCCCCTAAATGAAATTCAACCGGCGTGAATTCATAATTGTCCCGGCCGGAGTCAATAATGATTTTCGCCACAGCAAACGCCGAAAGGTTTTCCGGGATGGTTTCATTTTGGTCCCAAGTCGCCTTGGTATTTTCATCGGCAACCGGCTCAGGATGAGCTTTTAGGTAGATGCAATGATCATGGGTTTTGTGCTGGAGGCAAACCAGCAATGGGGCGCTTTGATAGTGCAAAGCGTTAAGGCGATTATAAATCTGATTTCTTCGCAGTGAGCCAAGATGGGTAATGTTCTTTTGCTGTGGTTGCGTCATTTCACATGTCCATAACACGGCCCAGCCATCCATGCAGAGAGACGAGCGAGGCATGTAGCAAAGAGAAAAATAATATCAGTAAATGACAGGAGGGATGTTACTAATTACCATGATTGTGAGTGTGGGCAAATAATATAGCATAAATCTTGAGAAGGAGCCAAGGTTATAATTTTATTGAGTTACGCGCTGAAACGAAACTCATGGAGCGATAAAACTAAGATAAGTCTGCAAGAGACCCATTGCGGTCGTTGCCGGTTGGCATTCTGAGACCTGTTTCTTGAGTACAATGATCAGTTGCGACAGAATTAGCTCAGGTGCGCGATAGCCCAGTCTAGCAACGGTTTTTTTCTTCTTTAAGCGTGGCTTTGTGGCGGTACATGTTGCGATCAGCCACAATCAGCAGGTCCTTGGCATTGTCGGCATCATCCGGGAAATGGGCCACGCCGATGGCTCCTCCGCAGCAGGCAGTGGCCGTCCCGGTTGCCTGCAAGGGGCTGGCGAGAGCCTTTTCGATGTTGTTCCTGATCGCCGCTAGGTCTTCGTTTGAGTGGACATTTCCCAGTATCACAACAAACTCATCTCCGGCGTAGCGGGTAACTAAGTCCTGCTGACGGATATGGGTCCGCAGACGCAAGGCGATTTCGATTAAGGCCTGATCGCCGACATCGTGTCCGAAGCGGTCGTTGATGATCTTGAAATCGTTAATGTCAATAAACATGATGGCAAAAGCTTGGCCGTTCTGCGAATGCTGCTGAATGGCGGTATTGAGGCTCTGCTCAAAAGCGTAGCGGTTCGGCAGTCCGGTCAGGTGGTCAGTCTGCAGTCGGGACTGCATGGCCTGAAAGCTTTTCGCCAATGTGCCGATTTCGTCATTGCGGCGGATATGCAGGGGGGCTTCCCCAAAACCACTGCCGACCTGGTTGGCCGCGATTGAAAGCTGCTTGAGATCACGTGTCACCCAGTTGAGAATCGACAGGCCGATAAAGACAACAAAGACTGTCGCCAGCACGCCAAGAAAGACCGTACGCATCACGTTGTCACTGATACCGCCCATAAAGTCGCGATCCGGCAGTGCGACAACATTGACCCATTGCAACCCGGCACTATCCTGAAACAGGGCATAGGCAACGTTGATTTTATCGCCACTGCTGTCGGTGAAAATAAAGGTCCTGGTTGAATTGCTGTCCAGTGGCTGAGACAGGCCGGGCCGGATCTGCAAATAAATCTCACTAAGCAGTGGGTGGCCGCTATCGGCCGCGTTGATCCTGACGTTCTGACCGTCAGCGGCTTGCCTGACATTGGGGCTGCAGGATGAGGCGATCAGTTGTCCGTCCAGCTCAATAATAAAGGCCAGTCCGTTTGGTGAAACATCAAGGTTGCCGATAAAATCGTTCAGCGCGTGCAGCAGCATATCGGTGGCGACAACGCCCCGCAGTTCCCCCTGTTTTCCCAGTACCCGTCGGGCCCGGGTTGCGACCAGGTCCTGGGTTCCGAAATCAATGTATACCGAGGTCCAGATATCCTGGCTAGTGGCTTGTGCAGCTTGAAACCAGGGCCGTTCGCGCGGGTCAAAAAGGGCTTGTTCGGTCGATTCAAATTGCGGAATGCCATTGATACCGTCGATCCGATAGCGGTTACGGTGTTCATCAGCCTGATATTTAACGCGCAGTTCGCCTTGCTGGTAAGACTTTCGGTAGAGGCCGATAGCCTGCCCCTCAAGGTTGCCATAATAGACATAGTTGTTCGGGTCTATATGCAGTGAGGTTGCAATCCAGAAACGGGTGCGGATATTGTCCACATCTGTTTCAATTGTTTTCGGCGCCAGCATGCCGTTGGGAAAAGCCGCTTCCAGCGTGGCGACCGACCCGACCACATGGCGATCAACGGCCTGACCGATGCGGTTGACCGTTTCCTGCAGCAGATGCTCCGATACGGTCAAAACCGCCTGACTGCCGGCCAGGTAGGAAAGGGCTCCGATGGCAACGGCAAGCATGATGACCAGGGCAACATAGGGTAAAATAAGAACGGTACGTAATGAGGGGCTTTGCATGTGAATGACCTGTGGGCTAAAAGCAAAGGACTCTCACCGGGAGAGCATGTTGCTGTCCCGCTGGAAAGGGACAACGGGATAATAAACTGCCATGTCCCTAAAATATTAGCTAGTTCTTCTTGTCCAGGAACCAAATTTTTCGGTCAGTTCTGGTCATTTTTCGTAGATTTCAATTAGATTTGCCCCCTGCGACACGAAAAGTCACCCGCACCCCTGAATCTTTTTTCTTGACAGTAGAATGGTGTTTGATACTATCCCTAACAAACGTTAGGTAAGGCGGTGAGTTAATGGCAGAGACAATTTCACGGCGGGGAATCATCCTGCAAGAGGCGGCGCGACTGTTTCGCGAGAAGGGCTACGCGGGGGCGAATCTGCGTGA
>CALZLE010000195.1 GCA_945788205.1 uncultured Desulfuromonadales bacterium | reverse complement strand
TTCGGTGTCATCTGCCAGTGCTGCCGAGTTGACTCAGCGTGACTGGATGGAGCAACTGACCGACAGCCTCGGTTGGGGGTATGGCCTGCCGGATGATCCTGTCGCCGAAGACTACATCGCGTTGCTGTCTGGCAACCGCGATGTTCTTGTCGAGGCAGAAGAGAGCCGTCGGCGTTCTGATCTGGTTGCCGTTAAACGGCAGACCAATTTTGGCAGCTATAGTGGTTCCGGCTGGGTAAGTGGTCGACGAGAACCCGTTCAGCTGCATCTCGATTTTCTCATCCCCCGAAATGGCCGATACCGGCTTTCTGCTGCGACGCGATTATCTGGAGTTAAGTTTCAATTCGCGGACCGTGATTTCACTGCTTCTGCTGGACCGGAACTGACCCATCAGGAACTGGGTGAAGTTGATCTCGCTGCGGGTCCGGTTACAGTCGTTGTCAGTTTACCGCCCGACGCTGGGATCGATTATTTACATTTAAGTGCTCCGCCATTGCCGCGGATTGCTCCTTTGGATGGCTGGCAGCCTGATCGCCCGTTGAAAACTGTCGATTTGGCCGTGACCATGCTGCAGGCGCTCGATTTGCTGGCAACCGTCCCCTTGTTAGACCGGGTTGACAGGTTTGAGGCTGAATCGGCACCAGCGCAGGTGGGAGCGGAAGTGACCCGAGATCGACATCTGGGGGTCCCCAGTGGTGGCAAGTGGGTCCGGGCCGGGCATTTGGAAACGGTTTGGCAATTTCCTGTTTCAGTCGTACAGTCGGGCTGTTATCAGCTTTCTTTGCGCGGTAGTGGTCAGCTGCCGGTAAAGATTGAAGCTCCGGAGCGGTTTGAAGAGCGGTTGGTGTTTGGCTCCGCACTCGTGGATAGCTCACTGAATCGTTATTGTTTGTCTCGCGGGGAAATTGTGCTGAACGTTGAATTGCCACCTCGAGCAGGGATTGACAGTCTGGAAATGCAGGCGCTTGATACGAGTGGAGCAACTCTTTCCCGGTTGATTGGTTTGCCAGATGGGCGGATGGGAGTACAGACTCAGACTCTCAACGAGATGTTGCAATTGCTGACGAGCTTGACGCGTTAGCCGATTTAATCACAATAACATTCAGCTTGTACCGGGGGGGGACATGCTGCTTATTCCTGTTGCGCTGGTGGCGACCGTTGCTGGTTTGTTACTGGCTCCTTTCTATGTCATTCCACAAAATGTCGCTGGACTTCTGCTTGTGGGCAGTCTTCTGTGTGGTTTCTTTCTTCGCAAATACCCTCGCCGTTGCTTTCTCGTCGCGCTACTGTTTTTCTTTCTGTTGGCAAATCAACGCTACCCTTTAGCCTTTCCGACGGACGATTTTGTCGAACGACTCACGAGCAGTGCGCGGAAAATAATAGTGATCGCCGAGTTACAGCAAGTGACGCAGAGGGTTGAAGGGCGTAGTCAACTTGATTTAAAGCTCCTCGAGCTAATAGATGGGGAAGAGCCCGTTCATTTTTCCGGAAACTATCGATTGCGCTTGTATGTCAATGAACAGGTGCGTGGTCTCCTGCCGGGGGATCACCTGCGATTTAAGTCTCGTTTGCGCAAGCCGCGCCTGTTCGGTACGCCGGGAGAGTTCCGCTGGCCCCGTTATCTGGCTAGCCAGGGAATTGCCGTCACCGGTTGGGTGAAAAATGCAGAGAAAATAGAGCTTGTTGGCTCTGCAGCTAAATTCCCGTTGCGGTCTATTGCTGCCTGGAAGGAACAGGCGGCGGATCGGATTGGAGAAACTGTTTCAGAGTCGCAGGCATTAATGCTGAGAGCTCTTCTCCTCGGCGAGTCTCGGGTCTTGCCCGATGCTGTTCGGGAAAAACTCGCTCATGCTGGTATAAGTCATTTGTTTGCTATCTCTGGGCTGCACCTCGGTTTGATCGGAATGCTCGGTTATCGTTTGCTGTTCTGTTTTTACCGTCGCTCTCCTTTGCTGTTAAGTTGGCAGCCGCCGCAGAGGATTCTTCCTCTGCTATTGCTTCCCGTCTTGTTGGGCTATTTGTTGTTGACGGGTGATGCCGTATCGACCCGCCGGGCTTTTTGTGTCGCCGCGTTTGTCGCAGTTTTCTGGTTGTGGCGTTATTCGGTTAATCCATTGCGTTTGCTGATGACATTGGCGTTGCTGTTTTTATTGTTTAATCCGCTTCTGCTTTGGCAGCCCGCCTGGCAGCTGTCTTTCGCCGGTGCTGCAGGGATTTTGCTCTGGCGCCCTTTTTGGCAACAGGCCGCTAATGGATTGCCGAGATTTCTGCGTGCTCCGGTCCAACTGCTGCTGGTTACGACGGCGGCAACCCTCGCGACTCTGCCACTGGTGCTGATCAATTTCCATCTGGTGGCTCCCGCCGGGTTGCTGGCAAATTTGATAGCAGTGCCGTTAGTGGCTTTATTGGCGCTGCCGGTTGGGGTTTTCGCTTTGTTACTTTCTGGCGTTCCACTGCTCGGTGATTTGTGTTTGTCGATCTCAGGAACCATGTTAGAAGCGACTGTCTTCCTTGTTGAGAAGCTTCTGGCGCTGCCCGGGTTTTCTGCTCAGTATCTGTTTTTATCCCGCTGGCAGTATCTGGCGGTCGCATTGCTTCTCCTTCCACTACTCGTAAGTGCTCAAGTGCAGATCAGGCGGTTTTTGCCAAGGCTGACCGTCGCATGTTTGCTTCTGGCTTTGCTGAGTGGTTTTAGTCAGACCGCCGATGACAGTGATTTGTCTTTGTATCTGTTTAGTGTCGGGCAGGGCGATTCTTTATTGCTTTCAGCGGGCAATCGTCAAGCTGTGTTGATCGATGGTGGTGGGCTGTACAGCGATCGGTTCGATGTCGGCGAGCGACTTCTTGCTCCGGCCTTGGGAGAGTTGGGTGTCCAGCGCTTGTCTGCTGTGCTCTTAACCCATGACCATCCAGATCATCGCAAGGGACTGGTTTTTATTCTCAATAAGTTTCCAGTCGCTGAATTTTGGACTGCTGAAAATACAGTGAACCTGCATCCTTCATTGCGGCAAGTGCTGCATGAGAAAGAAATCCCAGTGCGAAGAATTCCACCGGGATGGAGTCATGTTGAGGACTGGAATGTGGGAAAGATGCAGCTGTTCCATTTTGCTGATGCCCGGAACAAAAATGATTCATCACTGGTCCTTTATTTGAAAACTCAACACGCTGGCCTGTTATTAACGGGTGATCTTGAGAAGAGGGGGGTGAAGAAGCTGCTGTCAGCTGGCTTGCCCGGTCCTGTTGGCTTATTGAAATTGCCACATCACGGCAGTCGACATTCTGCAGCGGAGCGCTTAATTCATCAACTTCAGCCAGAAT
>CALZLE010000194.1 GCA_945788205.1 uncultured Desulfuromonadales bacterium | reverse complement strand
TTTTTACCCGAAAATTGTCCTGGAGAGCCATCCATGTAAAGTAAATATTCATAAATGCCGATAAGTAGAAGTTGGCAAATCAATCAGACAAGGAGAGAAGACGATGGTTAACTTGAAATCTGCACGTAATTTTATAATCGCTGGCGTCCTCGCTGCGACTTTACCCCTTGCAACCGGCGAGGCGGTGGCAGCAGGCAAAAAAGACGTCAAGATGGTTGTGACAGCCGCATTTGTCTCCAGTAAGGGAATGCACATATACGAGGAGATGGCCAGGTACTTCTCTCGGAAACTGGACTGGGACGTCAAGGTTGTATCCGGACTGTCTTATGACGAATCCGATGAGATGCTGGAGAAAGGCACTATCCAGGTCGGTTTTGTCTGTGGGCTTCCCTATGTTCACAAGTTTGCAGAGGGCAAGTACGATCTTCTCGCTATCCCTGTGATGGGTCTTAAAAAAGGCGTCTATCCCGATGCCAAGGGCTATGAGGACGTGCCGGGTAAGTATTATTCCTACACCATCGTCCATAAAGACTCGCCCATCAAGAGCTGGGAAGATCTGAAGGGCAAGACCTATGCTTATAATGAAAAGGCCAGTAACTCGGGCTATAACATGCCACGTTACAAGCTGGTGCAACTGGGCGAGAAGAGCTGGGATTATTTTTCAAAAGTTGTCGCCTCCGGCTCACATGAAGAATCCATCCGCCTAGTGTCCCAGGGCATGGTCGATGCGAGCTCAGTTGACTCGTTGGTTCTCGACTACGATCGCCACCTCGGCGATCCTGACGCGATGAATGTAAGGATCATCGAACACTTGCATCCGGGAGGTGCCGGGAATGTCCCTGTGGTCATCAGCCGAAAAGCCGATCCTGCGGTAAAAACTGGCCTGCAACGGGTGTTGTTAAATATGCATAAAGATCCCGTAGGTCGGAAAATCCTGGAACAGGCGTTAATTCTACGACTCGATCCACCCGATGATTCCAACTAC
This sequence comes from uncultured Desulfuromonadales bacterium, assembly GCA_945788205.1. GTDB lineage: Bacteria > Desulfobacterota > Desulfuromonadia > Desulfuromonadales > Geopsychrobacteraceae > Malonomonas. Next base: position 2,624 of record CALZLE010000194.1, on the reverse strand, counting down.
GACGACATTCGCAATATGGAGAAATCGGCCAAAGATGCCGGTTTCATTGATCACGAAGGTTAATAAAAGCAACCCTCCCCCATGGTTGGGGGCGGGTTGCTCGTGCCTGACGGAAACCACCCCTTTGTTAAATGGGGAATAAGAATGAAAATCAAAAATAAACTTACTGTAGCCTTTTTTTGTGCAGTGCTGATTCCGATCATCACCGTCGGCTTTGTGAATCAGTCCGCAATGGATAAGGCCATCTATTACAATTATCGTGTCAAAGCACAGGGTGATTTGGAAAGCCTGACCCATTTTGCCCTGCCGAAGCTCGCCGAGGCCACGGTCAACTACATCAGTTTCATGGTTCTGGATTCAAATATTATCAAGGCCAGCTATTACGCCAACAGCCTCGATACACCGGCTGACATCACTGCGGCAATGGCAAAATTTAAGAAGCAACTGGGTCTTTCCTTTATCGAAATCACCGATGAAGATGGCAATGTCACATTCAGTTCGATTGAGTCCCGCGTCGGTATCAAACTTTCGAGCTCACTGATCTCAGGCGCGGTTAAAAATAAGAAACAGGTGGAGTTTGTCGTCGATCCCAGTTTCAATCAGTACACCATGACCACTGCGGCTAGGATAATGAGAAATGGCAAGCTTGTCGGTCTCATGCATGGCGGTTATGTGCTGGATAAAGGATTGCTCAAAGAGGTGACCGGCGGCAAAGAAATCATATTATTAGATGAAAATGGAAACAGCATTACCCATACCGGTGTGATGCCATCGACCCTGGAATTTTCTAAGCTCGTTTTTGAAAACACGATCAGCGCCTGTCGCGGCGATGTCAATAGCGTGGGCTGTCAAACACCAGAGTTTGGTTTTTACCGTGAGCATGTAAACAGTAGTCCTTATATATTTTCATCACGCGCCGTGAGCTTGTCAGGCGGTCAACCACAAGCCTCGATTGTAATGGCACAAAATGCAAAAGAGATGCAAAATGAGATTGCTTCAGTGCGTAAATCCATCATTTTTATCGGCATTTTGATCATCCTGGGGTTGGGCCCTGCTGTGATCTGGATGACTAAATCAATTAGCAAACCGCTTGAGTTACTCATGAACGCCACAAAAAAGGTCGCCGGCGGCGACCTCTCTGCGGCGATCCATATGGATCGTAAAGACGAGATCGGTCTCCTGGCGGACAGTTTTGAAAGAATGGTCGGTGCATTGCAGGAATCCGCCGAGCTGCAAAACGGGAAGATGTCCAAACTGTCTTCGATGGTGGAAAACGCCGCTTTCAGCATCTTGTTCACCGACCCCGATTTTATCATTACCTACATGAATCCCGCTTCATTAAAAGCTTTTGCGACGCTGGAGCACCTGCTCCCCTGCCGGGCGGAAGAGGTGGTTGGCCGACCAATCGACCTTTTATACAGAAATGCGGGAAAGCAGCGAATGCTGCTCTCGGATCCAAAAAACCTGCCCTTAACTACAAAGGTTCGCTTCGGCGAGGAGGTTTTGGAGCTCACCGCCAGTGCCATATTCGGTGATGCCGGAACCCGGATCGGGACGATGGTGAATTGGCAAATTGTAACCGCAGAGGCAATTCTTTCCGAATCACTCAGTCAGACGGCCGAAGATGTGAGCAAGGCCTCTGAAGCCTTGGCGGTATCGAGCCAGCAGATGGGAAGCAATGCCCGGAATACAACCCGGAAGACCACACTCTTGAGCGAATCAAGCACAATGACCAACAGTCGTGTTCATGCCGTTGCGGTGTCTGCCGAGGAAATGTCGGCGACTGTCAGGGATATCGCCGGAAATATCGGTGAAACGAGCCGAGTGACCAGAAAAGCGGTCGAAATGGTCGAAGAGGCGAATAAGATGGTGGTTCGCCTTGGAAAATCAAGCTCTGAAATTGACAGTGTCATTAAGTTAATCAACTCGATCGCCAGCCAGACGAATCTCTTGGCGCTCAATGCCACGATTGAATCGGCCCGGGCCGGGGAGGCGGGAAAAGGGTTTGCCGTTGTTGCGAATGAAGTCAAGGAGCTGGCGAAGGAGACGGGAAGGGCGACCGACGAGATCAGTCATCAAATCGAGCTGATTCAGGGCGACACCAGGAGTGTTGTCGATGGGATCGGTGAGATCGGCCAGATCATTGCCCGGATTGATGAATCTTCAATCATGGCCTTGCAAGCAGTGGAGGAGCAGTCTGTCACGACAACGGAAATCAGCCGGAACATGGCTGAATCCGCCGAAGGGACCCGCGAGGTCGATCAGCATATCGGGGACATCAGCCAGGCCGCTAAAGAAACCTCCAACGAGGCGACTGAAATTCTCTCTGCGTCAAAGGAACTTTCGGTGATGGCAAGCCGCCTGGAGGGTTTGTTAAAGGAGTTTAATACATAAGAATAACGATAAAAATTGTTAGAAAAAAATAAGATAAATTCCATATATCTTCTATATACAAAGCAGAAAAGTGTTTTGTTGATCGAAACCTTCGAGCATCTGTCTCAAGATCACTTGCTCTTACAAGGTTCAGGCTTGTGCCAGAAAACAGGAATTTTTTAGTGCCGAAGTCCAAGCAATTCCTTCAGAACCTTTAAGTTTGGCTTAAAGCGTTTAGACAGGGTTGAGAA
>CALZLE010000193.1 GCA_945788205.1 uncultured Desulfuromonadales bacterium | reverse complement strand
GGACCTGAGGATTGAATCCAGTGTGTATTCCACGAATTGAGTAGATGGAGTCAAGTCGATTGATCGCAGAGACACCAACATGCAATCCAGGAACAGACTCCAGGACTTCATTTAGATTACGCGCCCCCATTTCCTTTATTTCCTTGGCCGTAATCACGCTCGCCACTGCCGGAGCCTTATAAACCGGCTTCTGGCTACCGGTGGCGATACTGACAAACTCTTCGTCACCGTACAGTTCTTCCAGACCGATTTCTTCGAAATCGGTCAATGAATCATCGCTTACCTCTGAATAAGCAAGTGTGGTCTGGCAGAGTAGCAACAACCATAGCAGCAATGTGCATATGTTTTTACTCGACATCATTTTTCTCCCAGTTGAAACTAAGTTTACCCCCCGCAAGGATAAATTGCGATTTTGAACTGTTTTTCACGCTTGTTTAACCATTTACTTCTCGTAAAGCTGGAAATATATCTTTAGTTGGTTGTTCAATCGGTAGCTGAATACTGATGCTGAAAGTCGATCCTGTCCCGGGTGAACTAATAACACCTATCTTTCCGCCCAACTGTTCGGCGAATCGCCTGGTAATCGCGAGTCCCAAACCAGTGCCTTCAAAGTCACGCGTCGTACTACCATCGACTTGCCGGAACTCCTCGAAAATCAAGCGTTGATCTTTCTTGCTTAATCCGATGCCAGTGTCCGTGACCTTGATAAGTAGCTGGTCCTTGGTCAGCTGCGAACTAATTTTAATTGAACCATTGCTGGTAAATTTCCCGGCGTTGCTGAGCAGGTTAATCACCATTTGCAGCAGTTTTTCACGGTCGATTATAAGGTCGTTGGTCGTTGCCTGAAGTTCCGATTCAAACCGATTGTTGTTCCGTTGTATTACGGGTAGGGCATTGTCTGCTGCTTCTTTGAGAAGCTCTTCGAGATTGACCCTTTCTAGCTTTAGTTCCATTTTTCCCGATTCCGATTTAGCCATGTCGAGAATGCTGTTGATCAGTGCCAACAGGCGCGTTGCATTGCGAATGACGCGGTTTAATCCTTCGGTCTGCTCGTCACGGCCCTCCATCTCCAGTTCTTCTTTGGTGATGTCGGCATAACCGATAATCGCCTGCAGCGGAGTGCGCAGCTCATGACTCATGTTGGCCAGAAACTCCGACTTGTGTCGACTGGCAGTCAGCGCGGCGTCACGGGCTGTGACCAGTTCACGGGTACGAAGCTGAACAATTGATTCCAGCTCTTCACCATGTTCACGTAAACGGCGATCACGTTCGTCGAGGCTACCCATCATCCGATTAAAAACATTGGCAATGTGGATGGTCTCTTTAGGACCCGTCAAATCGGCATAGACTCGGGTTTGCTCCTGTTCGTTCTTTTCCATGACCTCGATCAGTTTGTACAGCGGCTGTAACATGCGATCGATACCGTAATTCACCAGCATGCTCAGAAAAACCGCGAACGACAGAGCAATAAATATGTTGTTAACGATCATGTTGACCTGCATGTCGCGCAAAGTCGTTTTGTCCATAACGATGTAGCTGTAGCCAAGAACCTGACTCTCTGCACTGACTTGCGGAAGAGGTTCTTCCGGGAATAATTCATCCGCTGGTTCTACCAGAACAGGTGCCAAAAAATGCCATGCCTGATTTGTTTCTTTAATCAAACGAGCTTGCCGCAGCTGGGTCGACTTCATCTGATCGGTAAGTGGCAGTTTTTGACTCATCGTTGCCATTAGTGGCGTGAAGTCGGTGTGAAATATTCCTGCCTGCACAACGTCAGGAAAGCTCATAATTGATTCAAGTGGCCCTTCGGCGTTGGCGGTACTTTCGTACAGGAGCGAGAGCGCACTTTGGTCCGCCAGGGTTTCGACGGTTTTCAGTCCCTGGGCAATCGATTGTTCAGCGGCCCGTTGACCTGTCACCAGTGCTGCAGTGATCGAAGCTGTCAGTGCCAGGCTGACAATGCCAAGCAAGACGATGCAGAGGAGTCGTCCCCTGAAGCTGGCAAATGGTCGAAGTATCTGTTTGACGAGTCTCATATTAAATCAGATACCTTATCGAGTCGGGAACGTCAGCGTGAAATCCTCTTGCTGGCGCAATGAAAAGCTCAGCCCGAGGTGTGCTGCTGTTCGCAAGTTAACGGCCAATTGTAATTTACTTAATGGAATGACCTGGGATTTTCCTGATAACGATGGTTGCTGATCAAGAAACTCTGATAATGACTGACCAAGTCCGTAGTTGTCCGGATACATCGAAAAGAGCACACCGCGTTTGGCATGTGCTGGTTTGTTGGAAATAACTGGCAGGGAATTATCCCAAGCTGATCGTAACAGCAACGGCAGGACAACATCGTCATTGACCGTGACATTATCAAGCGGTAGCCAGATAGCATCTTTGCCTTGGTTGCTTTCACGTAACAGGTTGCGATATTGGTGCATCGCTTCGCGCAGGTCTTTTGCCGGATAGGCAACCAGCTGCAGGCCATTTTCTTCAGCGGCTTGCCGCGCCAAAGGGATTAACCAGCCATTGTTTTTCTCAGAATAGACGACAAATACACGTTCACAATCCGGGACGAGAGATTTCAAACGGGCAAAGAGGATATTCGGGTCTGCCGACAAACTAATGCCACTGATGCCATTGGGAAGTATCGAAAGCGCGCCGGCAACGATCGGTGTCTCAGTCCCAAGTTGTTTTGCCGCATGGTAACCACGCTTGCCGAGGGAGATAATGCCATCAGTTTGATTTTCTGCCAGCGCTTGCTGCAGTGTCGTCAGTTGATAGTCGCGTGGCAGGGGGTAGTAGTGGACATCATTTTTTTGAGTTTCCGCAATTCCCTGCAAGATTGAGTCGAAGATTCCTTTATAAGGAGCGCTGAGCTCAGGGTAGATGATCGTGGTACGTTCTGCAGAAAAAACCAGTTGCGGGAATGCTAACAGGAGGAGAATGAAACCGAACATAAGCGCACGAAAGCCACGTGTCTTGCCGCTGTGATACTGAGTCGGGCAGCTACACGGATGGTTCGATCCGTTGTGGTTGTGGTGGGACCTCAGTCGGTTCATAATCTTAAATAAACTGTAAATCAGCTTTTCATTTTATTGTATTTGGATGAATGCCTTACCTTCAATCATACATGATGATTAATGAAAAACTAATGATTTCATAGCTGTTCAATTTGGTCAATCATTTTAATGGGGAATGTGTTTGATTCCTGACATCAAGTTGGGAACCGAGGACAATAGTTGTTCAGGCAGAAAATACAAAATCTTCCCCGGCATATTGAATGTTCGCCGCATCATGTGCTCGAGGCGGAGACACTGCGTGAACACCGCTACAATGAGGGCAGCAGCCGACAAATGTCGAAAGAATAAATTCTCCATTGCATCCCTGGCATTTGGTTTGTAGGCCACCTTGGGGCAGGGGCCGATTTCGAAGCGCACCACCATGGGCTTGATAGACAAACTCAACTAATTCTCTTCCCTCAGCGAGAGGACCAGCTCCCGAACCACAATTCGAACAACCGCTCATTTTGTTACTCCTTTTTATTGATGGATGATACTTCGTGATGGACACTCAATATAGAGGAGGGCTTTTGAGAAGTTGTTGATGCAGGTCAAAACCGCGCGTTATTCCGTCGCCGAATGAAAACGATCGACAGCGTCATCTATCTGCGCGTCGGCTATATTACCGAACGCCAGACGCAGGTAGTAGTCCAAGCCCGGTCCAAAGACTTCTCCAGGCAGACAGATCAAATTTGCGTCTTCGGCGAGTCGGAGGGCGGCTTGCCGACCGGTCAACTTTGGCCATGGGTGTTTAATCCAGGCGAAAAACGAACCACTGGCAACCAGATGAAATTGAGTGTCTGCAGCTTCGAAGCTGGATCGGAACAGATCATGGCGCTGCTTCATCATTTGCGTATTGTTTGCAACCCAGTCATCGAGATGCTGACAACTATAGGCCAGTGCAATTTGAGATGGGCGAGGTTGGCACACCACCATGCTGTCCTGAATCTTCAGCGTCTGATTGACCAATTCTTCGCTCCCGATTAGTGCGCCACAACGCAGCCCGGTTAACGCAAAGGTTTTGCCGAACGAGGCGATGTGGATAAAGTTTTGCGGCCAATCGGGGCGACTGAACAGTGAATGTGCTGGAGTATCGATAAAGGCGTTGTAGGTTTCGTCCAGTACCAGAGCGATATCGTTGTTTTGTGCCAACAGAAACAGCTCTTCAATCTGCGCGGAAGGAATAACCGCACCGGTAGGATTACTCGGCGTCACCAGCAAAATAGCTCGGGTTTTTGGAGTGATCAGACTGGCGATTGTCTCTGTATTCGGCAGGCCTGCCTGATCAGGGCAGAAGGGGGCAAACACCGGCTTGATGCCAAGCGCCTGCAAGCCCATGGGATGATCGAAATAAGCGGGAAGCTGAACAATGACTTCATCGCCCGGCTGACAGATGCAGCTCATCGCCAGCCAGAAGGCCTGACTGGCTCCGATGGTCAGACAGGTTTGTCCTGCTGTCGGCGATGCTTTATAGCGCCGTTGATACCAGTCGCAAACCATTTGCCGTACCTCCGGCAATCCTTCGTCTGGACTGTATTTGAATGTTTGCTCATCATCCAGTTGGACTTTTAGGTGTTCAATCAATTCCCTTGGTGGCGGATAGTTGGGAATTGCCTGGCAGAGATCGATCAGCGGTTTTTCTGCAGGGAAGCTGCGGCCTGCAATCCAGCTTTTAACTTCAGTGATCGGTGGGGGTTGGATCGCCCTGATATGCTCAGAAATACGCATTCGATTTAAGCCCGGCGGATGATTTCGACCAGCAGTTCGCTGATCTTAGCCATGTCGTCAACACTCACCTGCTCGTTAATCGTGTGGACCTTCTCCATACCCGTCGCCAGAATAACCATATCTATACCCTGACCATTGTAGATATTGGCGTCGGAGCCGCCGCCAGCTGCCCGGATTTCCTGTGGGCGATTCAGGGCGGTGCCGGCGTCACGAATGATTTGCAAAATTGGCGCGTCATCTGCGACTTGCATCAGTGGGAAGTCTTCCTTCAATTCCAGACTTAACGACGCCCGCTTGCTGCTCCCATCGACTTGAATGGTTGCTTGGTCGACGGCTGTCTCGAGGGCGCTGACAATCTGTTCGGTCTGTTGGCGAAGTTTGTCCGCACTGTGGCTGCGGACTTCGCCGCGCAGAGTGACCTGCCGGGCGACGATGTTCGATGCCAGTCCACCCTCGATTGTACCGATATTGGCGGTCGTTTCGTGATCAATGCGACCGAGGGTCATTTGGGCGATCGCTTTGCTGGCGATTTCGATGGCAGAAACACCCTGTTCTGGACAGACTCCAGCATGGGCCTCGTGACCGAAGATATCAACTTTGAAACGATTGGCGGCTGGTGCGCGGTTGATGACAATATCAACGCCGGTGGTATCGAGTGCCAGTCCCTGTTTCGCCTTGAACTGGGAAAAGTCGAGCTGCTTGGCACCGAGCAGCCCCTGCTCCTCGCAGACAGTGATAGCAATTTCCAGCGGCACATGCGGTATTTTTTGTTCGCGCAGAACCTCGATGGCCTCGAACGCTTCGACGATTCCGGCTTTGTCGTCGGCGCCGAGAATTGTATCGCCAGCACTGGTGAAAATCCCATCAGCTAGAACCGGCTCGACATTCTCGGCGGGGGTGACGGTGTCCATATGCAGAGAAATCAACAAAGGGTCACCCGTCTTTGTGCCTGGTATTTTAGCGATCAGATTACCGCTTTCACTGCCGATTTTTGCTCCCACATCGTCAAACTCTACTGTGGCACCGAGCTGCTCAAGGCGTTGCTCGAGATATTCTGCAATTGCCGCCTCTTTATAGGAGGGGCTGTCAATGGCAGCCTGTTTGGTAAATTCATTAATAATTCGTTGTCGATTGATCATTTAAATGGTCCTTTGTGTCGGGAACTGAGAAACTGCTATGTTAGCTGGAAGAGGAGCGACTGGCAATCTTTTCGCATGTTAGTTTTCTGGACAGCATGACGCGAGAAATGTTATTATCTCCTAATTCGAGTGTCGTATCTAATAGTAATTTCAGGGCTGAGAAATTTTCATGGCTTTTGTGGTCTCCCAATGAGTTTGAAACGCGATTATCAACCACCCCGCAACTCCTTTTCACTTTCTCGTCGTCGTACACCTAGCCGTCGATCCCTCACTCTGATTGCCGCCACGTTGTTGGTGGCGTTGGTGGCGGGGATTCTTCTGTTCAGCAGCGGTACCAGTCAGAATTTGGAAGCACGCACCACACCGCTTGAAATCGCTGCGGCACCAGATCTCGCACCACAACCGGTTCGGCGTGAAATGAAACACGAGGTGCAATCGGGTGAGACTATTTCTGCACTGCTTGGCGATTATTTTTCGCCGCGGGAAATTCACGAGTTGAACCAGCGGAGTCGCGAAATATTTCCTTTTACCAAAATCTGCGCAGGGCAGCCGTATCGTATCTGTACCACTGATGGCGATTTCGATAGCTTTATTTATGAGATTGATGACGAAGAACAGCTGATTATTAAACGTGACGCCGATGAAACACTGATGGAGCGGGTGCCGATCATTTACAACGTGGAGCGGGAGCTGGTTCAGGGTGTGATCAAAACCAGTCTTTTTGATGCGGTGACTGCTGCTGGTGAAGATTCGAAACTGGCAATTGCTCTCGCGGATATCTTTGCCTGGGATATCGATTTTATCCTCGATCTACGCGTAGGTGATACGTTTCAGGCGTTGGTTGAAAAACGATTCCGGGAAGGTAAGCCCGCTGGCTACGGAAACATCCTGGCGGCTGAGTTTGTCAATCGAAAGAAAATATTCCGCGCATTCCGTTATCAGAATGGCGATACCCGCGCTTCATATTACGATGAAAATGGCGATAACGTCCGCAAAGCCTTTCTCAGGGCGCCGCTGTCTTTTACCCGCATTTCATCCGGGTTCACCATGAAGCGTTTTCATCCGGTGACAAAAACCTGGAAATCACATCCGGCGATCGATTACGCCGCCTCTCCGGGAACACCGATTAAGACGGTTGGTGACGGTTCCATCAAGCGGATCGGCTACACCAAAGGAAATGGTAACTTCATCGAGGTGCGCCACAGCAACGGTTACTCAACTCTCTATCTGCATATGCGGGCCTTTGCCCGCGGCATGAAGCGCGGCAAAAGAATCAGTCAGGGGCAGGTGATCGGTTACGTCGGCAGCACTGGTCTGGCGACCGGTCCGCACCTTTGTTTCCGGATGCGGAAAAATGGCGCCCCGGTCAATCCTTATCGCGTTAAGGTTCCTGCCGCAAAGGCCGTTACGAAAAAACGAATTGCCGATTTCAATAATACAGCGGCGCCGTTTATCGCCCTGTTCGACGAAAAGCGCCAGACCGAGCAGATTGCCAAAGCGGATCTTCCGGATGCTGTTCCGGTTCTGGAGTCAGCTCGATGAACGGTTGGCATGGTCGGCTGCTCAACGTTGATTTGACAGCTGGCCGTGTTTGGGCGGAATCAATTCCAACTGAACTCTTACAAACCTACCTTGGTGGCCGCGGTCTCGGTGTTCGTTTGATGCGAGACTATTTTCGTCTCGATCCCTTTGCAGAAGAAATTCCCCTGATATTTTCTGTCGGTCCGTTGTGCGGAACTGCTGCGCCGACCGCTGCTCGTCTCGGAGTCGTTTCTCGATCTCCACTGACCGGAACTATCTACGATTGCTCTGCCGGCGGTCGTTTTGCCTGGCGTCTTAAGGCGGCCGGGTTCGATGTGTTAAAAATTGTCGGGCAAAGCCGTTCACCGGTCGCGTTGCAGGTTGATCCGCAAGGGGGCCGTTTGCTCCCGGCGAAAAAACTCTGGGGCGGAACAGTTGCAGAGACAG
>CALZLE010000192.1 GCA_945788205.1 uncultured Desulfuromonadales bacterium | reverse complement strand
GACAATCAGAGCCGCTGAAAACCTGCTGCCACTTCCGGTAAGGCAGGGGGACGATCAACTTGCGGATTCGATCGAGAAATTTCTCGACCAAACGCCGGTCGCGGGTAAAACCGATTTTAAAGGCATCTTCGAGTACCAGAGGCAGCAGCAGTGCCGAGGGCTCGGAGCAGTAGATGGGCCCCTTGAATCCAGCGGCCAGCAGGTAGGGGATGCGGCCGACATGGTCGATGTGCACGTGGGTGACGACAAGGGCCTTGATGTGGTCGATGGAAAAATCGATTTCCAGCCGGCTCTCCCCTGCCCCGCCCTCCGACTCCTCGGCCCCCTGAAACAGTCCGCAATCGATCAGGATGCCGGCATCTTCGAAAACACGAAGTTCATGACAAGAGCCGGTTACCCCTTTGGCCCCGCCATGGTGAATTATTTTAAAAGGCCTCGCTTGTGTCATTGCAAAAACCGCCACCAAATAATATTTTCTGTTTATGCACAAAACTCAAGTTGCTACCTATCGGCTTGCTAAAAATCCTAAAAAGCAACAGGGATAAGGGGATGAAGGAGATAGTTCACAAACAAGTTCTTTGGCCTTTGGGCTTTATCCCGGTTATCCCCTTCATCCCTGTTGCCAATTTGATTTTACGCCCTAACAAGGCCGAGATTACTCATGGTAATCAAAAGTATTAAACCCGTGCCGCTTGCACAGCTCATCCCGCTTGGCCTCTTCAAGGTCCGACCTCACCATCTCAGACACCAACTCCTGGAAGGTCGTCTTAGGCTCCCACCCAAGCTTCTCCTTCGCCTTGGTCAGATCTCCAAGCAAGGTTTCAATCTCTGTGGGGCGGAAGTAGCGAGGATCTTGACGGCTGCGACGCCATCTCAGGAGTTTTTGCGAGTGCATCAACTTTAAGTTTTGAATTCTCAATTTTGGATTGGGACAAGTCCTCTATATATCCAACCTCATCGACGCCCTTCCCTTCCCAACGCAGCTTGATACCGAGCTCAGTCGCCGCGGCATTGACCATGTTGCGTACCGAGTACTGCAGCACCGGCCTCCTGCCTAGGGTCAGACGCAGAGGCTTTTGGGTGCTGCCTCTCGTACCCTGGACCAAATACACTCGACGCTGCTTCCGGACTCCGGGTGTCTGTCACGGTTGCTTGTCCAGAGTTCCCCTTGGCCGGGGGGCCTTTTCTTCATGAACTCCGCCGGTGGTTGGCCGATATTTTCCGATTGAGCACCTTTGTTCATTGAACACTTTCGGTCACCCCCCGCTAAGGGTTCTCCCCACTTCTGTGGGAGGTAGGATCGAAAACGGGCAACTAGCGGCCATCGCCAGCAAATCGGCATCCCCAGTAATCAGCATATCTGCCTTGCCTGCAAAAGCCAGTTCGACAAAAATCTGGTCGTCTGCATCCCGACAGCTTGGAAGATCCTCTGTAACTGCATTCACCTCCACAACCTCCCCATACGGAAGATAGTCGGAAAGCAGTTCCTCAATATCGGAATGGCTCAGCTTGAATTTGGGGTAAGCCAATACCCGCATAAGCTCCGCCACGGTAGCTTGCGAAAGCAATGGAACGACCACACCCTCTCGCCAGGCCTCCCGGAGCCAGCCCAACCTCCCCTTAGCAAACAACAACGCAGAAACTACTACATTCGTATCGCAAACGGCGCGCACCCTCACTTTCGACGAGCCCATTTCACGGCTTCTTCCACATCCTTTTCGGAGATTCCGACCTCCGCCAGCTTGGTCCGCACCGCATCGGCCCGACTGAGCCGCACCGGCAGCAGAATGATCTGCCCCCCCTCTTCACGCACATCAAAATACTCGATATCGGGAAAGTGGCTGACAATCGCCTTGGGCAAGGTGATTTGATTTTTGGAAGTCTTTTTTGCCAACATCCTTACATAACTCCTTTTCTATAGTAGAAAATTATTGTATCACAGAAGTAGGACAGGGACAAAAATCGACCTAAAAACCTTTCTGCCTCAGGGGAACCAGAAGTGCTTTTTCGTCTTCTGCCTTTCCCCTCCTCCCAGACGAGCCTTCAGGCTTATATGACTGTGATAAACAGAATATTACAAACCTGGCGCTCGAAAACTTGATTAAGGCCAGATATTCAATAGAATTGAAATAGCGCGGATTAATCTTTTCGCCCCTTCAGCATCCACCGGGCTCCTCTTCCCAGCCCCACGGAATCGGCCAGACCGAGGGTGCGCAGCATGGCGAGGCTCTCCTGGATAGTGCGGTCGGCCAACTCCTCCCATAAAACCTTCCAAGTCAAGCCCCCGGGTTTCGGTTGGTATCGACAGGTATCATGCTCAGAATATCTCTTATGGCCCCGGTTTTGGCCCTTAACATCTGCCTATAAGCCGAACTTTGCCCCTCAATTTTGACTTTTTCCGCTGGCAATCAGCAGGTTGGCTTGGACCGACCCTGGCAAGTTTCTGTAAAAATTTTTACGTGGTTGCCACCAAATGGGAATCAACTTAAGCAGGACGGATATCCCGGTTGAACAATTTGTGTCGAGATTTTGATCAGACTGGTTTGGACCACCCGAATATATTACCTATAAACCTCATCGTGACTTCCAACGTTAACCAGAATGATTGTTTGATCCTGGATAATCATCTCAAGGGTGATTCGGTAACTTATATTCATAGAGACCGAATGCAGTTCGCCAAGAGCCCCCTTGAGGCGGTGGAGCCTCAAAGATGGATGAAAGGGGTCTATCTCCAACAGTT
>CALZLE010000191.1 GCA_945788205.1 uncultured Desulfuromonadales bacterium | reverse complement strand
CAAAAAGATACTCCCTGGTCCTTTGCTCCCGGACAGAAAAAATCTCCTGTGAGGCTGAGGTGATTGCCTAAGGGGGGGGAGATCCGCTGCCCGGCTGATCGGTCTGTTAGCCTCTGTCGTTTTAAATCGTTGGATCCGTACTCTTGAGCCACAGGATAGCGTCGTCTTTGGATCTGAAAATTTTTAAATCTGTATTTTCATGATCTCTTAGCATCGTAAAAATTTGGAGTTCATTGTGAGCCAGCTCGCTCGAAACAACAAATGCAGCCCTGTTTTTATTCTTAAATATGGATTTTCCATATTCTGCAATACGATTAACTTCTTCAATCGTTAGGCTGAATTTCGTTTCGGTAAGATCCCAGAGTCTTAATTTATACGAGTAGTTTTCTGCCAAGTCATCCAGGGCTGTTTTACAGTCCCCATATGTGGGCCTCTTCAGGAATTTTATGATTGTAACTCCTGACTGTTCTTCAATTATATACTTCTTGTTCATGTGACCTCCAAGACGTTTTCTTCCGACTTCGAAATTGGTAGCCTAAAAAGGATCATGTGGTTTCCGGTTCTGTTGACATTATCGAAAGCCGGAATGTCATTTCCGGCCAGACTACGTTATTTATCTCTTTAGGTCAAAAGCGCAACGTTTAAAGCTGTGCATTTGTGGTGGTTAAGCAGGATTTAGCCTTTTTGTTTTTGTCGCAGGCTGCGGGTGAAAAAGAACAGCAAAAGCAGCAGGCAGATGATGAAGTAACCGCAGAACCAAGGGAGAGAATCGATGAACACCTGATTTTTCAGGACTTCTTCCGTCAACTCAGGTTGGGAAATAGATAAGTTATTGCGCAGAAAAGCTAACAGCAGCGAATAAAAAACTCCGATCAGCCCATAGCCGAGATTGAGAAACAGCCCTTTAAAGCTGAGCACGGTCGCACGCTGTTCCGAGCTCGTTGCTTGATTGAGGTAATAGCTGAGGAAGAAGCCGGTCAAAAACATGGTGCTAAACAGCAGTAGCGCTGGCAGGACGCCGAGCCAGGATTTAAAATAACTTATACCGACCAGACCAACCAGAATTAAAACAGCGGTGAACAGCAGATTGGTCAACGGTGCCCGCCTTTCGCTTAAGCGTCGGGCGATACCGGGCATGACAAATCCGAACAGCGCCAATGCTGAACCGAGGATGCCGAACAGTGCTTCCGGGACGTCGATAATTCGGTAGTACTGGCTGGCCATAGTTACGAGCATTCGGGCAATGCTGTCGTAGAGCAGACCGAACAGAATCAGGCCCAGCACGAAGGGGGTGCGGAAAATCCAGTGTCCCGCCTGCCAGACCAACCGAAAAGTCGCACCGATAGTTGACTGTGTTTCCGCATCTTGAGGTGTTTCGGCCGGGACTTCGCGCATTTTCAGGGTCGTCAGTAATGTAAAGACCGCAGTGACCAAGGTTAGATAAATCGGTAGCCGTAAAGTGTTCTCACGAGTGATCTCGAATCCCAAGCCGAACAGTTCGGTGATCTTCTGCAACAGGTTTGGGTCGTAAAGTATCCCGCCCAGAGTCATGGCAAAGACAAAACCCGCTGACTGGATTTGCGTTTGTCGTTCCAGGACATTCCCCCACAGTTCAATGTCCCCTTCTCGCTTTAGGCTGTCGTAGGCAAGAGCTTCGTCAGCACCGCTGGCTGCCGCCTCAGCCATGCCGCTCAAAATTCTGTTGATGACAAACACCCAGAACAGCAGAGTTAGGTTGTCTAGCGGCACAAATGCCCACCAGGCGATTTCGATCACCATCAAACAGCCGGCAAAGACCAGCAGGTTACGTCGCCCGATGGTGTCGGCCAGTGCGCCCGATGGGACTTCACAGAGCACAATGGTGGCTGCCCAGACTGCGTTCAGAATCGCAAACTGTGAAAGCGTCAGTCCGAAGTCGAGAAACAGGATCGAGAAGACCGGATAGTAAAAACGCGCGTTGAACAATACCCGAAAGATGATGAACAGCCGGACATTGGCAATCTGATAGGGGGAGGCAGAACTCATGCTATCAATGATTTGATGCCAGAATCAGTCATCGTTTTTAGCCAGTGAAAACTTCAGGACGAAAAAACCAACGACTCCCGATAACAAGGAACCAATCATGATACCGACCCGTTCGTCAAACAGCAGATTGGTTCCGGTCTCCTCAAAGGCGAGGGAGCCGATAAACAGGCTCATGGTGAAGCCAATACCGCAGAGGATTGCCGTTCCGTAGAGCGCGCCCATATTCATACCGCTTGGCAGGCGTGTTAATCCCATGCGGATTCCCAACCAGCAGAAGCCGAAAATCCCGAGCTGTTTGCCGAGAAAGAGGCCGCAGGTGATTCCAACCGGGACACTGTGCAGAAATGTATCGAGGCCCATTCCGCTCAGGTTAATCCCGGAGTTGACGAAGGCAAACAGCGGTAAAATAGCGAAAGTGACCATGCCGTGGAGTTCGTGTTCCAGCTCATGCAGCAACGACGTGCCATTCTCTTCGGCCGGCTTTATCGGAATGAACAGGGCTAAAAGAACCCCTGCCAGGGTGGCATGAACCCCTGATTTTAACAGCGCGACCCACATGATCAGGCCGAGGGAAAAATAGACCGAGCGTCGCTGAACGTCGATCCGGTTGGCGATAAACAATAGCATCAGGCAAGTAGCTGCAATGATCAGGGCTTCCCGTGAAATGTTGGCGGTGTAAAACAGGGCGATGATCAGGACCGCGCCGATATCATCGAAAATGGCCAGCGAAGTCAGAAAGACTCTCAGGCTGATCGGAACCCGTGGACCGAGCAGGGAAAGAACACCAAGGGCAAAAGCGATGTCGGTTGCCGCCGGGATGGCCCAGCCCTGTGCCGCCGCTGGATCATCGTAATTGAAGATCAGGTAAAAAGCGGCCGGGACCAGCATTCCGCCGATGGCTCCCAGTCCGGGCAGGATGACGTTGCTTAGTTGCGAAAGCTCACCTTCCAACACCTCCCGTTTTAGTTCCAGGCCGACCAGCAGGAAAAAGATTGCCATCATGCCGTCATTGATCCAGAGCAGTAACGGTTTGGAAATTTCCAAGTTACCGAACTGGACTGCTCCTGGTGTGTTGATCAGCAGATCATAAGTTGAAGAAAGGGGAGAATTGGCCATGAGAATGGCGAGTACGGCTGAGAGGATCAGCAGGATCCCACCTGCGGAATCCTGTTTAAAAAAGGAGATGTTCAGTGTTTTCTGAGCGTTCATTTTTATCCTGAGCATAGTTTGTTAGGGGTAGGGTGAATTTTAGCACAATGTGATCGCTATTTTTCCTTTCGCTATTTTTCCTTGACCTGTCTACAGCTACACGCTTTAAGCTTCGGCCTATCTTTGAGCTGCTAACAACAGAAAGGGGCCTGACAATGGCGCAAGAATTCGGTAAAAATCAATGGGTGGAACTGTTTCAGAAAACCGGTCTGACAGAAGAGATGATGGAAAAATGGCACCGGTTGTTCGAGGGTGAATATCCGGAGGCACACCAGAGCTTTCTCGAGTGGTTGCAGTTGTCGGCTGCGGAAGTGACCGCAATTCGGCAGCGTTTCAGTTGATAGGATAAAAACGGATGTACAAGGTTGGCCAGTTGGCAAAACAGTTCAGTCTCTCGCGCAGCACCCTGCTTTACTACGATCGGATTGGGCTGTTAAGTCCTTCCGGCCGCAGCGAGGCAGGCTACAGGCTTTATTCTCCGACCGAGGTCGATCGGTTAAGATCGATCTGTGCTTACCGGGATGCTGGCCTGAGTCTGGACGAGATCGGTACGATTGTCGAAAATCTCGAGGTGCCACAGCGGGAAGTTCTGGAACGACGACTGGAAGAAACCAGTCAAAATATTCGGATCTTGCAGCAACAGCAGCAGGTCCTGGCGGGGATGCTGAAGGTCAAAGCCAGCGGAACGCGCTTAGCGAAAACAGGTAAGCAGCTATGGGTCGAAATGTTCCGCGCTGCTGGAATGGATGAAGCGGCGATGCGGCGCTGGCATCGGGAATTTGAGCAGCGTGCACCGGAAGATCATCATGCTTTTTTGTTGTCGCTCGATATCAGTGAAAAGGAAGCGCTGCAGATTCGCAAGCTTTCCACATGCATGGAGACGAACCTGATGGAGATGGATTTCTTTTTTCAACTCTACGAAGCAGTCGAAAAGTGTGCGCCGAGTTCGGCGGCAGAGACGGTTCGGGCGTTACAGTTATTGCCGGACTTGCCGGGAGAGGCGCGGGTCCTCGATGTCGGTTGTGGGAATGGTGCGCAGACGCTGGTGTTGGCTGAACAACTTAGTGGTCAAATTATTGCGGTGGATAACCATCAGCCGTTTCTTGACCGGTTGATCGATAGCGTCAAGGGCCGCGACTTAAGGGCCGAGGTCATACCGCAGCTCGCTTCGATGTTCGACCTTCCCTTTGCTGAGCAGAGTTTCGACCTGATCTGGTCAGAGGGGGCGATCTATATCATCGGCTTCAGCGAGGGGCTCAAGCGTTGGCGGCCACTCCTCAAACCGGGAGGCTGTCTGGTGCTGACCGATATGGTTTGGTTGCGGGACAATCCGCCGGAAGAATTAGTCAGCTACTGGCAGGCGAACAATCCAGGGATGAGCAATGTGTCGCAACGTTTGGCGGAGGCACAAACCGCCGGGTTTGAATTGCTCGACCATTTCACATTGTCGAGCGAAGCCTGGAGCGAAGAATATTATCGGCCATTGCGGCAACAGATTGCGCAGATGAGAAAAGAGCTGGCGTGGAATGAAACAGCCGAACAGGTCTTCGCTCTGACCGAGGAAGAGGCCGAGATCTACGATCGTTTCGGTGACTGGTATGGTTACGAATTCATCCTGCTGCGAAAATAGAGAATTAACGGCGCAGCATGTTTAGTTGAAAGTGGGTGGTCAGTGACGCCTGAAAAGACTCCACCACTTCCAGTGAAACTTTCAGCCGGCCCCTTTCGACCCGATTGAGGGACGAGGGGGCGATATAATTATCTGGATCGTGTCCGGCGACCGACGACGCAATCTGGCCGCGCAGACGGAAGAACGTCAGCAGGTTGAATGCTGCTTCCAAATCTCCGACCTGTTTATCATTGAGGACGTCCCGTTCCAAAAGAACCTGTAGTTTTTCGTTGGTACTGCCGTCAAGAATACCGGCTTCCAACGCCAAGGTTTTAACCCCTTCGGTGATGGCAAAAATCCCGCTTTTTTTCAGGTCGATTTTACCGATATGCTCGCCCTGAGTTTCCGTCTTTATTCGTCCGAAAAAGCCTAAAGGAGGCGGAAAGCGACAAACATTGGCGGCCATGTGTGCGAGAAAAATGCCATTTTCATGGGCGCGCAAGGTGACATGATCACGCAGAGACATCTCCAGCGAACTGTCCCCCCACAGTGTCCGCATATCGGAAAACATACTGAAGTTGAGAATATTTTCACCACTGGGTGCTGCAATCCAGCTGTCGATCGCTTCTTTCCAGTTCGTCAGGTTGCGTCGCCAGAATTCGTTTTTTGCCATGATCCCGCCGGGACATTCGGGGACCCCGATTTCGATCAAAGCGTCGATCAGAGCCTGTGAAAATGTGGTGATTCTATTGATTTCTGTCGTGCTCAGATCATCAGCATAGATGATGGCATTGTCCTGATCGGTTTTCAGTGTCTGCTCGCGGCGACCCTCACTGCCGAGCACCAGAAAAGCACATTTTTCCGGGAGGTCCGGGAACCGTTGCTGGCGCAGGGTCTCTATCAGTCGTAAAGAAATCTGATCGTTCAGCAGTGATATCAGCCGGACCAAGTCTTTGGTGGAGACACCGTTGCCGCGCAGAAAAACAATCAATTCTTCCATATGATCGTGAATAACTTTCAGATCGTTGACTGTTTCGGCCTCATCGATGGAACGGAGCAGTTTTTGCGGTGAGCGGTTCTGTAGCCGGATAATGTCCGATTCGTTGATGATTCCGATCAGTCGGTTGTTTCCATCGACAACGCCAATCCGGTGAATGCGGTTGCGGGACATCTGGTAGAGGACTTCGAACAGGGTCTCGTGCTCTTTGACCGCAATCACTGGTGCGGTCATCACTTCCCGCACCACAGATGTTTCCGGGTTTACACGGCCGGCAACAACTTTGCTGCGCAAGTCACGGTCGGTCATGATTCCGACCGGTTCCTGTTTGTCGTCACAAGCGACGATGCTGGAAATGCTCTTGTCATGCATAATCAGCGCTGCATCAATAATTTTGTCTTCGATGTGGCAGGTGATCAGGTCACGACGGCAGTGGTCTTTAACTGGCAGGAAGAAGGTATTTTCTTCTGGCATAGCGGTGAACTCCCGAACGTAAAGCAGCAAGTCCTAAGAAGTTTTACGCTATTATGAGCTTCTGTCAATCTTTACTGGACGAATAGGATTCTTTTTTGTGCAGCGAGAACCTTTTTTGTTGTTTTTACCCCATTATTTTTCCAGTTGCTGGTATTCGAGCACAAAATCCTGGCCACTCAGCTGGCCATCAACCCGAATCCACTGGCCGGTCTTGGGCGAGCGCAACAGCAGAGAGGAGTCGAGGGTAATCATGTCTGAGGGTTTGATGTTGAAGGCGCTCATCACCTGTTTGATATCTTCTTTGCTGCCGGTCAGAAAATCCCAGCCGGGCTGGGCTTGATACTGTTGCAGATAGTGGAGCAAGACTTCGGGGGTGTCGGTTTCCGGATCCACGGTAATAGATACAAGCCGGGCCTGTTTGGAGTCCGGAGTCAGCTTTCTTTGAAAGTTGGAAAACTTGACCGACTGATTCGGGCAGAGAGTGGTGCAGGAGGTAAAAATGAACTCCAACATGACCGGCTTATCGGTGTTCAGATAATCGCGTAGCGGCACCGGCTGGCTGTGTTGATTGAGCAGGGTGATGGCTGGCACCTGAAAATCGACTTCGGTGCGTTGATAACGTTTGTTTTCCAGCGTCAGAAAGTAAATAAGCCCGGCCAGCACAATAAATCCAATAAACGCCAGTATCGATTTATTCTTCATTCAATAGCCCAGCAGGATGAAAGGTCCGAACAGGATCGGCCATGCAACGATCAGCAAAAAAATAACGATACCGAAAAAAGAGAGCAGCAGCCAACGGCGTTCGTACTTGTCGATTTCTCGCTTCAGAGAGGCGATCTTTTTTAAGGGTTGGCTCAGGCCAGGAATGAGTCCGAACAAGGTGCCGGTAAAGAGCCCGATATAAATAGGGTAGCCGACAAAGGCGTAGTTCTGCTGCAGCATATCGAAAGGGCAATGATGAGTTGGCATTTGATAGATATATAACGAGATAAAAGAGACAATTGATGCCATCGAGATGAAAAACAGGGCCAGAGCATTAACAAACAACAGGTAACGGAAGATCGCTTTTTTTGAAGCAAGGCAGAGGGTTTGGATGATCAGACAGCTTCCGGCAATCAGGAAAAAAGCCAGCATCGTCGGTTTGGCCGGCAATCCGGCCAGCTCGCTGGCAACACTGTCGTTCCCCAGACTGAATAACGAACCACAGCAGGAAGTGATAATCTCGGGCTGTAAACCGGTAAAGTAGCTGTATTGCAGGAAAAGATCGAGACCGACCAGCGGTGTCAGCAACAACAGACCCAGATATTTGGGGCGCACCAGGGGTGTGTCTTCAGCGCGCTGATCGAGGCGATTAAAGTGTACCCAGAGCGCCGCGGCAAAAAACAGGATAATTTTGATCAGCAGCGCCAGCCAGCCGATCTGGTTGGCATTGAGAGCGCCGGTGGCACACATGGCACCGATAAACAGGCGGTGAATATCTTCAACGGTGTAGATGAACAACAGTCCGGAAAGAATCTCGAAGCCGAAGGCAAAATTGACAATGGTTGAAACCAGATAGGTTTTACGTTCCAGCAGTAACTGTTCTTCCGAACTGCTTTGCGGGTCCCAGCGCGAGAGAATTTTCACCCCGAGTCCGGCCGCGTACAACAGCATGACAAAGGCGATCGTGCTACCGAACAGCAGTGCGAGAATACCCGGATTCAGGATCACAGTTGCTCCGCCTCCACCAGTGAACCATCATGCATAAGATAGGAGCGATCGATCAGTTCGTGTTGGTAGATACTGGGGTCGTGAGTGGCGATGATGATGGTTTTCCCCTCTGTTTTCAAGCGAGTCAAAATCGCCAGCAACTCCTCGGTGAGTTTGCTGTCGAGGTGGGCAGACGGTTCATCGGCAATGATGATCTGCGGTCGATTGATCAGCGCCCTGGCAATGGCGGCCCGTTGCTGTTCTCCGCCGGACAGCTGGCGAACTTTCATCTTCTGTTTGCTGGCCAGATCGAGGGATTCCAGAATTTCACCGGCGCGCTTTTGCATCTCTGCTGTTTTGAGCTCGGTCGGATAGAGGGGGAGCAGAATATTGTCGCGCACGCTTAAATCGCGCAGCAGGTTAAATTGCTGAAAAATGAAACCGAACGATTTCCGGCGAATCCCGGCAAGAAAGCGCTCCGGCAGCTTGGCGATATCGTTTCCCGACAGAAGGATGCTGCCGGATGTTGGGCGGGTCATGCCGCCGATCAAACTCAGAAGAGATGTTTTACCAGAGCCGCTTGGTCCTTTGAGGACCGCAACCTCGCCCTGCTCAATCGTAAAGTCGATTTCAGATAGGGCCTGAACCTCGTCGGGGCGCTGCCGATTGTAGATTTTGCAGAGAGCTTCCGTCTGTATTAATGCTGCCATCGACTCAGCTCCTCATCACACTGTCGGGATCGGTGATGGCACTTTTCCACGATGGGATAACCGTGCAGGCGATGTAAGGAACGATGGTCAGAATCGCCAGCACGAAGATTTGGTAAAGATCGATCGCCGGAGTTAGCTGGAACTCGGGGAACAGCACTGACCAGCCCTGAATGACCGGAGTCAGCACGCTGGCACCATAAAAATAAATATGCAGATAGGCGATGCTGCTGCCGAGCAGAAACGAGCTTAACGAAACCGCCAAGCCTTCCCAGAATTTGAGCATCAATACGTCGGTCGTGTCCCAGCCGATCGCTTTGAGGATGCCGATTTCCCGTTTCTCTTCGGCACTGATTCCGGTCGCCTTGTCCCAGGCAAGAATGCAAAAGGCGATCAGCGCTGAAACAAAGACTGTCAGCATGATCCCGCTGCGCCAGTTGAAGACGGTATCGTAGGTGTGCAGGATTTCAGTTTTGCCGACCGGTCGGGTGTCGGGTAGCTCGTACTTGATCTTTTTTGCCAGGGTCGCGATCTCTCGCTGGTTGTAAACCTGGACGGCGAGATCGGTGGCGCGGTCAGCGGGCAGGTTGAAGAATCGCCGCAGTTCCGGTTCGGTCAACAGAATCAGATCGTTGGTCAGCAGGTTCGATTGGTGATCAAACAGGCCGGTGATTTCATACAAGAGGGTCCGGTTTTGTGAATCGACCAGGACTAAGCTGTCACCGAGCTCTACTCCGTAAGCTTTGGCGATGCCGTTTCCAAGGGCGCACTGTTTCGCGGTTTTCGGGAGCTCCCCCGAGAACAGCTGAAGGTCGCGTTCTTTGGGGCCGATTCCCATCAGGGTAAAATTGACTTTTTTCAGGCTGTCGTAATAGTAGCCCCAAATTCTTGGGGTCACGTTGCCGACTCCCGGAAGTTGACCGATTTTCTCCGCGTAATGATTGGGGATCAGGTCGTGCCGCCCTGCTGCCAGTCTTTGGACGACCAGATCTGGAGCGTCAAGCAGCACATTTCTCGCTTCGGTCCGTAGTGACTGGGTTAAAAACAGGATGGAGGCCAGAGTTGCGACAGTCAGGGTATAAACAGCAATAATTGCAAAATTTTTCTGTTTTCGTCGGCCCATGGACAAAAGGGCGTGTTCAAGTATTTTCAGCTTGCCGGAGATCAAGGGGTAACCTTTTTCTGAAATTTGAGGCTGGTGTTCCGTTGGGGGGTGCCTGGACCGACTATCGAGCCTGCGGGAAAGTGGTCGAAGGCACCCGGGTAATCTTGAAAGGCCGTGAAGAGATCCGCTTGTGAAGGGTGCCGTGTGTAGCGGGCTTCACTCCAGATCGAGAGGTCGGTCAGGCCGAGCTGTTTAACCAGCTGTCGCTTTGCAGGAATGGTTTCTGTGTTCGCTGCCTCTGCAGCTTTGAAACCGTTTTGTATTAACAGTCCTAGCAGCAGGGTTCCGGTCAGGACAAAGCTGCAGAAAAAAAGTGAGCGAGTCATCAGTCAACAGGAATCAGCTGTGGGGTTAATTGCTCAAAAGTGATGATTTTTTGCCCCTTGTGATCTTTGGCAAAAGTTTTAGCCGCTTCCTCACCGGCAACCGGAATCAGCTCGTGACCCATCGGGCCGTAGACGTCGCTGCCGAGAATCAGAAAGACCTGTTCGACCGGAAGCAGCCTGGTGCTGTAGTAGTCAGTCAGGTAGATCTTGCCGATTGTATCACGAGTGCGGGTGTCATTTTCATTCGGCAGCGAATAATAGTAGCGGAACAGGTCCTTAGCGCCGTCAAAAAACAGCTGTGAGCCGTCTTTAAAGACGATGGTCGCAATCCAATCAGGATAGGGGGCGACAAACATCCCGCAAACCGGACAACGGTCTTTTTTGTCCGGCCGAGCTGGCTCAGTCGCACCACTTGGACTGGCTGCCGCTAAAAAAATGGCTATCAGAATCAGGCAAAGCGAGCGCATCGTTCGAGGCTATTCTTTGCCCATTTTGTGCTGCTTCATTTTCATCTTCTTCATTTTGCGTTTGTTGCGGATCATCATGGTGTCTTTGTACATATCTTCGTAGCCAGCTTTCATTGCCTGATCGAAACCGACCATGATCCCGCCATTGTTGCGGACAAATTTTTCTGCGTCTGCTTTGTCGTTGAAAGCCCATTTGGCCCGCGACGTCATGACGCCCGGTTTTTTCCCGCCAATGACCCAGGTTGCGCTTTCTGCGTCGATCAACTGTTTGGAGTTGAAGTCGCCAACCTTGATGGCTTCGGGGGTTTTGTCAATACTGATGGCGAATTCGACCGCTGCACAGTGCAGGCTGCAGGTACCAACGCTGGTTTTGTCAGCATAGTCGATCAGCATTCGACTGTGAGCAAACTTAACCCGATTCATTCCGCAGTAGTCACAGGAGGCATGTTCTTTCTGATCGGGAAAGTCAGCGGCAGAAAGCAGGGTTGCGCACAGAAACAGAAAAAGTAGGGCAAGGGAGAGAGCTTTTTTCATTGGTTAGCCTCTTTGTCAGGAGATTTGTTATCAATGTTATACAGATAACAAATTATTAAGCAAAAGAGGAAGTAAAAACACACTAAATGAGTATTTTAAGTGTGTTGAAAGTGTTACTTCCTCACCTTTTTCCAAGAAGAAACTAACAGGTTTTGCGGTCAAAGCTCCGATACTGAACCGCTTCGGCGAGATGTTGCCGTTGGATCATTTCCTGCCCCGCCAAGTCGGCGATGGTTCTGGCAAGCTTCAGGATTCGGGTGTAGCTACGTGCCGACAGGCCCAAGCGACTGGTGACCTGCTCCAGTAGCTGCTCTCCGGAAGCGTCCAGTTTGCAGTAGCGGCCGATGTGGCGGCTCTGCATCTGCGAATTCGTATGCAGGCCGAAATCGACCAGTCGTTGCCGCTGCACCAATCGAGCTCGATTGACCCGCGAGCGGATGTCTGTGCTGCTTTCGGCCGCATTCTCACCGGCCAGATCTTTGTGAGGAACCCGCGGCACTTCGATGTGCAGGTCGATCCGATCGAGCAGCGGGCCGGACAAGCGGCTGCGATAGCGTTGGATCATCGGAGGTGTGCAGGTGCAGGGGTTCTGCTGGTGCGCATCACCGAGGAATCCGCAAGGACAGGGATGCGTGTACCTTTTCCTACTTTTCTCAAAGCTCACAACAAGCACATCAAATAGAAATTCCCCTTAAAATTCAGCCGCCTAAAGAGCTTATCGAAGAACCGATCACCCTCGGCGATCACCTGCGCCGCCGCCGTCTTGAGCTTGGATTGTATCAAAAAGATGTCGCGGTACAGATTGGAGTGACAACCTCTACCATCTGGAATTGGGAAAATAACTGGTCGTCGATCACATTGAGCTGCATGCCGAAAGTTATCGAATTCCTCGGTTACAATCCCATCCCCCAACCGGAGGATTTGATGGAAAGGCTGGCCTGGTACAAGCAGGTCAACGGGCTCTCGTTGGAACAACTCGGGGCTAAGATGGATCGTGATCCCGAACAATTATCCGACTGGCTGAGCGGTCGCCACAAACCCTGCCAGCGTAACAGTGAGAAGATTGAGAGCTTTCTGAAGTCCTGGTCTATTCTTGCCAGATTTGCCTGAATCATTTCATGGAAGGTCCGATCACAATCTGCCAAGCGTTCCAGTTGAAGGTCCAACTTTTGGCTAGATGTGCTGACTCTGGCGTAGCCAAACCGTATCCCCTTGTTCATGGCTGTCACCCTTCCTGCCCTGTGGGCAGCTATGAGGTCAGCATGTAAACATATCTTTCCCCAAGCCGATTACTTTGGCTTTGAGGCCTTTAGAATGATGACTTGCGGTGAATATTGCCATTATTCACCGCATATAATGCAATAAATCATCTTGTTTTTGAGGCGAATAAACACTACAATCACCTTAAAAGGTGCGGTGATTAATATGTGGATACACGAAAATCAGAATTGGCCCAACTTTACCTGGGATGTGGCATCCCTTGCTTCCAAGCTAGCAGATGTGCGTTACCACCAAGGACGTTTACTCGGCCGGATGGAGGGATTGGGTTTTGATCTCAAGCGTGAGGCGAGCCTCGGTATCCTGACGAGTGATGTGGTCAAGTCGTCGGCGATTGAAGGGGAAAACCTCAATCCGGAAGAAGTGCGCTCATCCATAGCCCGCAGGCTAGGCCTTGATACTGCCGGACTGCCCCTGGCAAGTCGAGATGTCGAAAGCATCGTTGAGATGATGCTTGATGCGACCCAGAATTTTTCTAAGCCACTAACGAAAGATAGGCTCTTTGGCTGGCATGCCGCTTTATTCCCAACTGGAAGAAGTGGTCTATATAAGATCACTGTTGGGGATTGGCGCACGGAAAATGCTGGACCAATGCAGGTTGTCTCTGGCCCTGTAGGACACGAGCGTGTTCACTTTGAAGCCCCGGGTGCAAACCGGATTGAGAAAGAGGTGCAGGCGTTTCTGGCCTGGTTTAGAGGCCAGTTAGAATTTGATCCGGTTTTGAAGGCAGGTATCGCCCATCTGTGGTTTGTTACCATTCACCCTTTCGAAGATGGAAATGGACGTATTGGCAGAGCGATTGTCGATATGGCTCTTGCACGTGCAGACGGCACACCAGATCGCTTCTACAGTCTGTCCTCGCAAATTGAGGCTGAGCGCAAAGATTATTATGCTCAACTTGAAAAGCAGCAACGCAGTTCACTGGAAATAACCGGCTGGCTTGAATGGTTCCTCGATTGCTTGGGGCGTGCCATACTTAATGCCGAAACCACCCTTGGTCACGTCCTCTACAAGGCTCAGCTTTGGGACATGATAAACCAAGAGCCTGTCAATGAACGCCAGCGTCTGATTATCAATCGCATGCTGGATGACTTCAAAGGTCATATGAATACATCCAAGTTCGCTAAACTGGCAAAGTGTTCAAATGACACTGCCCTCAGAGATATACAGGAACTGAAGGCACGAGGGATTTTTATTCAGAATCCCGGTGGTGGTCGAAGTACAAGCTACAGGTTGCCTGAAAAGACTTGAATTGATCCTACATCGCAATGAATCCGGCACGAAGTTATACGTGCAGAAAAATCATCGCCTATAGAACATGAAATGCCGCCTGGAAGCCCGGGCGGCATTTTTCTTAAAAGGCGCGACTTCCAGTAATGCTCAATCTGCTTCGTTTGCTTACCCCTAAAATAATGTATTCTATTCGGAACAACTTCCAGAACACGTTTAGACTGGGCGACACGATTAGGTCGAAATCACCTCGCTCGATGGTTGATAAGTCGACACTTGTAGTAACAGACTGTCAAAACTAACAAATTTAATACTCTGCGTACAATCGAGCGCTCTTATTAATTCAGGTTCTGGTCAGGGTTCAATGTTAATATCTCTTTTAAAATTACTGATGGGGGAGGGTAATGAAGCAAAAAGTAGAAAAAGCACTAGAAGAAATCAGACCTACCTTGATCGCCCAAGGAAACAATATTGAACTGCTGAGTGTTACTCAACTCGGAATCGTCAGGGCTAACTTATCTGGCAACTGTTGCTCGGACAGATTGAGAAAATCAATTGCTCTGCTAGCTATTGAGAGGTCTCTGAAAGAAATGGTGCCGGGAGTAGTGGTTGTTATTGATGAACAGTAAAACGAAGCTTCTGGCTTTAGGATTTTCTGGCTCCGCTCTGCACGACTCTCAAAGTAACTGTCTATCAAACCTAAATACCCTTGGTCTCCGATTTTGTGCTCGGGGTTTTCACACCAATAAGGTGTTCACCTGGAGACATAGAAGGTCGAACGATCTGGTAACTATTGGGTAAATTATCTTTGGCGAAGCTTGAATTACGATACTGCTTCTGGCGGTATGATCGGTAATTCAATAACGAATTTAGTACCCTTGTTTGGAGCTGAGCATACATCGATAGTTCCGCTGTGGTTTTGCGTAATAATAAAGTAGGAAATTGACAAGCCAAGTCCAGTTCCGATGCCTTGAGGCTTGGTTGTGTAAAAGGGTTCAAAAATCCGCT
>CALZLE010000190.1 GCA_945788205.1 uncultured Desulfuromonadales bacterium | reverse complement strand
CGTCGACCATTAGCCAGAACCCCATTCGTGCCTCCGGATGACGCGGAGCGTAACGCTCGTTGTCAGGAAATCTTCCAATTACAGACCAGCGGCCTGGCTAAGCGTTTGCGGCATACCGGCAGTCAGCGGGTGGTCATCGGTCTTTCCGGCGGGCTCGACTCAACGCTGGCGCTGCTGGTGACAGTCAAAGCCTTCGACCTCCTCGGTCTGGAGCGCAAAGGGATTGTCGCTTTGACCATGCCCGGTTTCGGCACGACCAACCGGACCCGAGGTAACGCCGAAGAGTTGGCGGAATTGCTCGGAGCCGATCTGCGGGTTGTGCCGATTGACGCAGCGGTGATCCAGCATTTTGACGATATCGGTCACGATGAGACACAGCACGATATCACTTACGAAAACAGTCAGGCCCGCGAACGAACTCAGATCTTGATGGATGTTGCCAATCAGGTTGGCGGGTTGGTGATCGGGACCGGTGACCTGTCGGAGCTGGCGCTTGGCTGGTGTACCTACAATGGCGATCACATGTCGATGTACGGGGTTAATTCCGGGGTACCAAAGACCCTGGTTCGCTATCTAGTTGATTGGTGCGCAAATGTCGAGTTCGGCGATCGGGTTGCTGAGGTTCTGGTCGATGTCTGCAATACGCCGGTTTCTCCCGAGCTGTTGCCACCCGATGCCGATGGCAATATCGCCCAGAAGACCGAGCAGGTGGTCGGGCCATACGAACTGCACGACTTTTTCCTTTACCAGGTGGTGCGGATGCATTTTGCCCCGCGCAAGGTGTTGATGCTGGCCGAACTGGCTTTCCCTGATATGTCGCGTAACGAACTGATCAAGTGGCTGCAGCAATTTTACCGTCGCTTCTTTTCCCAGCAGTTCAAGCGCTCCTGCTTGCCGGACGGGCCCAAGGTTGGAACCGTCGCCTTGTCGCCGCGTGGTGATTGGCGGATGCCGAGCGATGCGGTTGTCGGGCTCTGGCTGCAGCAGCTGGAGGGGCTCTAGGTGAGCGGCACCCTCTACGTCGTCGCGACCCCGATCGGTAATTTGGAGGATATGACCTTTCGCGCTGTACGGATTCTGCAGGAGGTCGCACTGATTGCCGCCGAGGATACCCGCCATAGTCGTAAGTTGCTCGATCATTACGCCATCAAAACTGCGCTGATTTCCTATCACGAACACAACGAAGAGCAGCGTTCCGCACAACTGTTGGAGCGGTTGCAAGCAGGGGAATCGCTGGCGCTGATCAGCGATGCAGGAACCCCCTGCATTGCTGATCCCGGCTATCGACTGGTGTCCCGTTGTCGAGAGGCGGGTCTGTCCGTCGCTGCCGTTCCTGGTCCCTCGGCGTTGGTTGCAGCACTGTCGATCTCTGGTTTGCCGACCGACGCTTTCCGTTTTATCGGCTTTCTGCCGGCCAAATCACACGGTCGTCGAAAGCTGCTGGAACAGTTTAACGACGAACAGCAGACCATCGCTTTTTATGAGGGGCCACATCGATTGCTCGCCTGTCTGCAGGATATCGTTGATGTCTGTGGCGCAGAGCGGCAGCTCTCAGTCGCCAGGGAGTTGACCAAGCGGCACGAAGAGCTGTTTAGTGGCACAGCTGCCGAAGCGGTTGCCTATTACGCCGCAGGGAAGGTGCGGGGTGAACTGGTCCTGCTTCTCGGCCCGGCGGCACCGCGTAAGCCACAGGGCACGGTCAAGGAAGAATTGGCCCGATTGCATGCCGATTCCGATCTGAGCTGGAAGCAGGTCGTCAAGCAGGTGGCCAAAGATTTCGGGCTGCCCGGAAGTGATGTCTATAAAGAGTCGTTGGGATTGCGCGAAAAAGAATAAGGCTTCTCCCGATCTTTCCCTCTGTAAGTCGGAGCCCGGTTATGTTCTTCCGCTTGCTTTTATCTATGCTGTTTTTCTCTCTTTTCCCCCAGGCATGTCTGGCGTTACAGCCGAATGAAATTTTGCTGGTAGTTAACCGGGCGGTTCCTGCAAGCATTGAGCTGGCCCGATATTATCAGCAGCAGCGGCAGATCCCGTCGGAAAATCTGTTGCAGGTTCGTATCTCAGACAAAGAGGATTGCAGCCGTGAGGAGTATCAGCAGAAGCTGGTCGCACCAGTGCGCAAGTATCTGGCGCAGCGGCCGGGGCAGATCCGCTGTCTGCTGCTGTTTTACGGTTTGCCGTTGCGGGTCGCAGCGCCAGAGCTGGACCATGCTGAGTGGAAGGCATTAGGAGAGCTCAAATACAGGAAAAAGGCTGTTGATTGGCAGCTCAAAAACGATCCGCCGGATGAGGGGAGCGAACAGCTGAGGGCTGAAGCCGATCAGCTGAAGAAAAGGATTGCTGCTTACCGCCGTTCTGAGCAGATCGCCTCGGTCGATTCGGAGCTGACGCTTTTGCAGTATGAGGATTATCCCCTCGACAGGTGGGTTGCCAACCCCTATTTCGTCGGTTTTCGCAACAAAACAGCTGAACTCCCTTTTCGCAAAGAGCGGGTGTTGATGGTGGCGCGGTTGGATGCGCCAAGCCCTGAAATCGTCCGGCGGATAATCGACGACACGTTGGCGACTGAAAAGAGTGGTTTGAGCGGTCGGGCCTATTTTGATGCCCGCTGGTCGCGGCCGAAAAAAAAGAATTTGTCGGGCTATGCGCTTTACGATGCTTCGTTGCATGATGCGGCAGAACTGGTGAAAAAAATCAGCAAACTTCCGGTTGAGCTCGATGAAAAAGGGGCTTTGTTTCAGCCGGGAGCCGCGCCACAGGCTGCCCTGTATGCCGGTTGGTACAGCCTGGGTAAATATGTCGATGCTTTTGATTGGCAGCCGGGGGCGGTCGCCTATCACATTGCCAGCAGTGAGTGTACGACCCTGAAAAAGGTGAAGAGCCAGGTCTGGTGCAAGCGACTGCTGGAGGATGGGGTAGCCGCAACCATCGGTCCGGTCGCTGAGCCTTATGTGCAGGCATTTCCACTGCCGGAAATCTTTTTTACTTTTCTGCTCGATGGCTATTACACATTGGTCGAGAGCTATTTTTTGAGTAGCGCGTACCTTTCCTGGCAGATGGTTCTGCTCGGTGATCCGCTCTATCGACCGTTTCGGAATCGATTGTAGCTGGCCCGTTTCTGCGCATCTGGAAGTCGCTGAAATCGGCGCTGGAATGCTGCTAGTCGATCTGTAGATCATTGATTTTCCGGAGATCTTTTGCTGTTATTCCAGCAGCGTACTTTTCCGGGCAGGAAACATTTTCAGTTCCTCTTCCCCGGGATTCCAATAAGGCAGGCTCTGTTTCACGGCGGACTGGCGGTAATATTCAATCGGCCAGAGGTGGGGAAGTCCTTTGAATCCAGATTTTTTCCGCAACGCAGTCACGTCGAAGGTGTGTGGATGATCGAGTGGTGCGTTGCTGCCTGGAACACCGTCTTCTCTGTCGATGTAGGCGTCACTGATATCAGCGCAGCTACCGAAGTTGCGGGTCCCGTAGCCCCAATCGATTCCAGCATAAATACCGACCGGGTCGAGAAAGGTGGTCTGCACGAAGAGCTCTTTCCTGTCCTGTTTAATCGCTTCGCAGATCCCGAAGACGACAAACGAACCAGCGCTGTGACCAATCAGGTGAACGCGCTTTAGGTCTGAAGTCCCGGCTAGTTTATGGCCAAGATCGTGACCGATTCGACGGGCATTGAGAGTGCTGCGAAACAGGTCGTTTGAGTAGTCGCTCCAGTTGACTGTCACCGCCTGTTGGCCATCATCGAGAAGTTTTCCCCGGAGTTCCGCGGCAAAACCATCGGCCCACGAAGTGGGTGTGTCTCCCTTGCCGTGAACCAGAACGATGAGCTCGTTGGTAAGATCGTCAATTTTTTCTATCGAGACGGTCTCGCCGGTTGGCCATGGCATGGTCGAATAGATGACGATGAACAGTGACGCCAGAATAAACGGGATGCCTGGCACGACCAGAATCAGAAGCAGCCACTGTTTCAGGGTGAGTTTTAGGTGTTTTCGTGGGGCGTCAGTCAGCGTCATGGTCGCTTTTAGCGCACCTGGAAATCACAGAATTCGCCGGTGGCATGTTGCCAGTCGATCTGCAGATCATCAACCCGGGCCATTTCTGGGCCATGCTTACACCAGTCGATGACCGATTGGACGTCATTACGCTCTCCTTCAAAAACGGCTTCAACGGAGCGGTCGGGGTTGTTGCGGACCCAGCCGGTGACGCCGAAATTTTTGGCCGTCTGTTTGGTGCTCTGACGGAACCAAACGCCCTGTACCCGGCCGATAATGCGGACTGCTGCTCGCGCTTCAGGCATTGTCTCCCTCCTTGTCAACCAGCACTAAAAACTGTTCTTCGTCGAGCACGCTGATGCCGAGCTGCTCTGCCTTGGCTAGTTTGCTTCCTGCGCCCGGCCCGGCAACGACATAGTCGGTTTTCTTGCTCACCGAGCCGCTGGCACGGCCCCCCTGTGCTTCGACCAGCGCTGCTCCATCTTTACGGCTGAATTTTTCTAGCGCGCCAGTAAAGACAAAAACCTTGCCCTGCAGTTTGTCGCCGCGTGGCTGCTCTGTCGCGATCGGGGCGACGCCGAGCTGTTGCAGTTGTGCGAGGATTTGTTGATTGTTCGAGTCAGCAAAGAAGCGGGTGACACTCTCCGCGACTTGCGGACCTATTTCGTGGATTGACAGTAGCTGTTCTTGTCCGGCGGCGGACAAGGCATCGAGCGAACCAAACTGACGGCTGAGTAGCTTTGCCGTGTGGCTGCCGACGTGGCGGATGCCGAGGCCGAACAGGAAGCGTTCCAGCGGTCGCTGTTTGCTGGCGTCGATGGCAGTCAGCAGCTTTTCTGCCAGTTTGTCGCCCATCCGCTCAAATTCAAACAATTGCTCTTTCTGTAGCCGGTAGAGGTCGGCGACGCTCTTGACCAATTCGAGGCGCAGTAACTGGTCGATGATGCGGTCACCCAGCCCTTCGATATCCATTGCTCCGCGGGCGCAGAAATGTTTCAGCGATTCTTTCAGTTGGGCAGGACAGCTCAGGCCTTGGCAGCGAGGGACGACTTCGTCTTCTTCGCGGGAGACCGGTGAGCCGCAGGCCGGGCATTCGGTCGGTTCGGGGATTTCCTGCTCACCGCCCGAGCGTTGTTCTCTGATGACTTTGACAATGTCGGGAATAACGTCACCGGCACGTTCGACGATGACTGTGTCGCCGATGCGGATGCCGAGGCGTTCGATTTCGTCCCAGTTGTGCAGGCTGGCACTCGAGACGGTGACGCCGCTGACGTTGACCGGGCGCAGGTTGGCCACCGGGGTAATTGCGCCAGTGCGACCGACTTGGTAACGGACCGATTCGAGAACGGTCTGTTCCTGCCGCGGGGGGAATTTACAGGCGATCGCCCAACGCGGGGTGCGGCTTTTCTCGCCCAGTTCCTGTTGTAGCTCCCGGCTGTTGACTTTAACCACCATGCCGTCAATTTCGAAGGGCAGCTGATCGCGTAATCCGAGCAGCTCTTCGTAGCGCTCTATAACGGCTTCGATGTTGGTGGCAACTTTGAAGGTGTCGAGATTGACCTTCAGCCCCCAGTTTTGCAATATTTCAAGCAGTTCTGAGTGGCTCTGCGGCTCGTTATCGGAAATGGCGCCAATGCCGTAGCAGCTAATGGTCAGAGGCCGGCTGGCGGTCAGCTTAGAATCGAGCTGCCTCAAACTGCCAGCGGTGACATTGCGGGGGTTGGCAAAGGTGGTTTCGCCTTCCTCGCGGCGTTGTTCGTTCAGTTTGCGAAAGGCCGCCAGTTCCATATAGATTTCGCCGCGCACTTCGAGTTGCTGTGGAAAGTTGTTCTGCAATCGCAGTGGAATCGCGCCGATCGTGCGGACATTCTGGGTGATCTCTTCGCCCCGGCTGCCATCACCCCGCGTTGCGCCACGCACCAACTGGCCGCTTTCGTAGGTCAGGGCCACGGCGACGCCATCCAGCTTCATTTCACAGAGATATTCAATTTCCTCGTCGCGCGCTAAGAACCGCTTCAGGCGTGCATCGAAATCGCGCAGATCGTCTGCGCCGAAAGCATTTTCCAGCGATAGCATCGGGCTGGCGTGGTTCACCGAGGTGAAGCTGTCGAGAGGCGTGCTGCCGACCCGTTGCGAAGGGGAGTCATCGCTAGCCAACTGCGGAAAGGTCTTTTCCAGTTGTAGCAGGCGCTGCATCAGTTGATCATATTCCGCGTCGCTGATTTCAGGTTTATCGAGGCCGTGATACAGCTGATTGTGATGGTGCAACTGGCGGCATAGATCAGCGTGTTCCTGCTCGGCGGTAGAGATGTTTTGTGGGGAGTCGGTGGTCATTGTTTATCCTTGTACGGCAAGATCAATCTTCAATCGGCTTATAGCATGCTGATCTGTCTGGCGCAACGACAAGCTCTTTCCCTTTACAGCCGATTGAGCTACACTCCGCACAGCTGTTTGGAATTCCGCTATACTAGCGTTATTGCTTGAATCTCAACCCTGCTTTACTGTTATTGTCGACCTGTTTCTGGAGATTGGATGTCTGACGAAGTCCTTTGGCGTTTGCTTGCTCTTCTGGCCCTGCTGGCCCTGTCCGGTTTCTTTTCCGGCTCAGAGACTGCCTTACTTTCCCTCGATAAATTGCGCGTCCGATTTTTGGAGCAAAAAGAGCGGCGCGGTGCAGATAAATTAGCCAAATTACTCGATGATCCTGATCGTCTGCTCAGTGGCATTCTGGTGGGCAACAATCTGGTCAATATCGCCGCTTCGGTTATCGCCACTGGCTTGTTCGTCGGCTATTTCAAAGAGCAGGGTGAGCTGCTCACCGTGTTGATTTTAACCCCCATATTACTGATTTTCTCTGAGGTCTGTCCTAAGACTTACGCTGCACAATATCCAGAAAAAATGTCCTTTTTTGTCCTCAACCCGATCCGTTTCGTGGTCTGGGCCTTGACGCCGGTTGTCCTCGTTGTCTCTTCGC
This sequence comes from uncultured Desulfuromonadales bacterium, assembly GCA_945788205.1. Lineage (GTDB taxonomy): Bacteria > Desulfobacterota > Desulfuromonadia > Desulfuromonadales > Geopsychrobacteraceae > Malonomonas. Next base: position 2,428 of record CALZLE010000190.1, on the reverse strand, counting down.
TGTCAAAAATGTTGACGCGGTTTTTCCGTGGCGAAGACGCGGAAGGTTTGTCGGTTTCCGAAGATGAGATTCGCGCGATTATCGAGGTTGGTGAAGAGTCGGGGGTGGTCGCGGCTGAACAGCGACGGATGTTGCACGGAATTTTCGATCTGTCGCAGACTCGGGTTCGCGATGTGATGATTCCACGCACTGAGGTTACCGGCTTGGAGGAATCGGCCAGTTTTCAGGATGTGCTAGATGTTGTCCAGCATGCGCGACATTCACGTTTTCCGGTGTATCGAGACAATATGGACAGTGTTGTCGGTGTGGTGCATTCGAAAAAGGTCCTCGATTTTATTGGCCGGACTGAGCAGTTCTCTTTGGCAAATATCATCCGTAAGCCCTATTTCGTGCCGGAATCGAAACGGATTGCCGTTTTGTTGCAGAGCTTTCGAAAGCGGCGCGAGCATTTGGCGATCGTTGTTGACGAATATGGCGGCGTCGAGGGGATCGTGACGCTGGAGGATGTCGTTGAGGAGATCGTCGGTGAAATTCACGATGAATCTGATATCGAAGAGGTCGATTTCCGTAAACTGCAGCCAGACCGCTACCTGGTCGATGGCGCTGTCTCTGTGCGAGCGGTAAATCGGCGCTTCAAGTTGGAGTTGCCAGAGGATCAGGTCACGACTCTTGCTGGCTATCTATTGCAGGTCATGGGGAAAATCCCGACCGAAGGTGATTCTTTTGAGGACGGTGGAATTCTGTTTCGGGTCAAGCGGATGGATGATCGCAGAATTGAAGAGGTCGAAATGTTGTTAGCTGCCAGGGAGTGATTGGCGGCAGTCTCTGCTTCACATTTATAGACCGGAAGGGCGACAGATTTGTCGCCCTTTTTTTTTGTCGAATATTCAGCGCTCGCTCAATCTCTTAATGAAAGATAAGTTCTTGTAAGGGCGGCATTTTCTAAAACGGACAAAGGGTGAAAAAACAAGGATTTGTCCTTGACAGAAACAAGGTCAATCGCTATTCTTTCACCATTCAGGTGTCAAACAGTGTCAAGTGGTGTCAATTATGAATTTTTCTGGTCAATTTAACGTCAGTGTCGACCTCAAGGGCCGGGTCAGTGTTCCGGCTTCCTTCAGAGAAGAACTGCGTGAAGTTTACCAGAGTGAGAGCGTAGTTGTCACGACTTTCGAAGGTGGGCTGGTTGCCTATCCGCCGAGCAGCTGGAAAGACATTCGTGAAAATGTGGAAGCGCTTCCTGCTGGACCGGTTAAGGACGCGAACCTGCGGAACCGGATCGCTCCCGCTCAGGAGTGCTTGTTCAATAAGCAGGGCCGAATTCAGGTTCCCCAGGCTTTACGCGACTATGCCGGCTTGCAGAAGGATGCTGTCGTCATTGGCATGTCGGGAAAGATTGAAATCTGGAACCAGCAAACCCACATCCGGATCAGTCAAGAGTCTGAGGCTCTGCTGAAGGAGAACGCGCAGGCCCAAGCGGATATCGGTTTTTAACCGATGGCGGCGTTTGAACATCTGTCGGTTATGCCGGAAGAGGTGTTGCATTGGTTGCAGCCGAAAGCTGACGGTATCTATCTCGACGGGACGCTTGGCGGGGCGGGGCATTCTCGATTGATTCTCGAAGCAGCTCCCGGGTGTCGGCTTATCGGTCTCGATCGTGATCCAGCTGCCCTGAAAAAGGGTGCTGAAGTTCTTAGTCAGTTTTCTGGACAAGTTAGTTTGCAGCACGCGACCTTCGATCAAGCAGCAGATGTGTTGCAGCAGCTTGGTGTTGATCAACTCGACGGAATGCTCCTCGACCTTGGGGTTTCCTCTCATCAACTTGACACCCCGGAGCGTGGCTTCTCGTTCCGCCTTGATGCTCCACTCGACATGAGAATGAACCCAGAAACTGGGATCACTGCCGCAGAGGTGGTGAATCAGGCCGAAGAAGAAGAGCTGTTACGGATATTTTTTGAATATGGCGAAGAACGGTTCAGTCGCCGGATTGTTCGCCGGATCGTCGCGCAACGTAACGAAGCACCGATTACCCGGACAGGTGAACTGGCACAGCTGGTAAAAGGTGCGGTCCCTGGCGGCAACAAGCCGGGACGGATCCATCCGGCAACACGGGTGTTTCAGGCGTTACGGATTCACGTAAATCAAGAGTTGGATCAGGTTCGCGATGGCGTTGCTGCCGGGCTGGAATTGCTTAAGCCGGGTGGGCGGATGGTTGTCATCAGCTTCCATTCGCTGGAAGACCGAATTGTTAAATTACTGTTTCGTGAACAGGCCAAAGGCTGCACTTGTCCACCGAAGTTGCCGATCTGCCAATGTCATACGGTGCCGAAAGTGAAGCTGCTTACCCGTAAAGGCCTGCGGGCGAGTGCAGAGGAAATAGAAGTTAACAGTCGTTCGCGCAGTGCCATTCTGCGGGCGGTTGAGCGCT
>CALZLE010000189.1 GCA_945788205.1 uncultured Desulfuromonadales bacterium | reverse complement strand
CGACTTTAAACAGGCCTCGACCTCAGAAGCCAATCAGATCGCCGCCCGGGTCGGTTCGGGTTCTTCCTATGGCAGCACAGAAGAGGCCTATGATATCGGCGCCGAAGGGACCGAACAGGCCATGGGCAGCACCCGGGGACGAACGGTGGCCAATCAGCAGATGGGAGTCGACAACCGCACGGGAAGCGAGATCGTCGCCCAGGGCAACCAGACAACCCAGCTCGCCCAGCAGGCGGCCTTGAACAAGGAAGCCCAGCAGGGTCCCTTTGACGACCGGGCCGACTTTGAACGACGCGCAGCGGGCCTGATCGCTGCCGGCTCCGGCGGCAATGTCCTGGGCAAGGAAACCGCAGGCGGTACGGAGGCGGAAAGGGCTGGGGCGGCCAACCTTGGCGCCGAAAAGACCGCTATTAATGCCCACATGGCAGAAGATCCGGCACAGGCCGGCGCCGGTGGCGAGATCCGGGGCCGAGAAAGGCAAGGGGGGACCCAGGAGCTGATCGACCAGTTCGGGACCCAAGGATCGCATACCCAGCCCAATGAGGGAGTTCCTCACGGGTCTCCGGAGGACTTGGGGGGCTTCCTGGAGAAGAAGAGAATCGATTCGGCCCTGGGTCAAAAGCAGACCATCGACCAGGAAGCCGAGGACAGAGGCCTCGACTCAGGAACCTTGATCCGCAGTGCCGGGCAAAGCGAAGGGGCGTCTTTGGTGGCCAGGGGCTGGTTCAGCGCGAACAGGGCTCCGATGCTCTGGTGACGGCTGGTGTCGCCAACCAGACCTACCAAGTGGCCAAAGGGACCGCCATGGCCGATAGCGCCGGCAAGATCGGCATCTTTGACGGTCTGGATGCCAAGGCCAGGACCGAACAGCTGGACCGCGCCTTTGAGGGGGCCGGGTTTACCGACACCTTCTCCGGAATGCTGGCGAAAAACGGCAGCGTTTCCATGAACCTCAACGATGACCAGGCCCAGGTGCTCTTTGGGCAGGGGCCCAGGGTGGGGCCTATTCGATTTCAAGAGACGCGGATGGTGGCCTGCAGTTCCATGAAGGCACCCGGGGCGGAAAGGAAAACTTCTTTGATCTGACAACCGCCAGGGTAGGGCGGGACACCCAATCCCTGGACATCAATTCCAGCACCAGCGACCAGACCCAAACCCAAAAATCCGGCCTGCGCAGAGAAGACGGGGATCATGAAAGTTACGGTGACCGCTATACCGAGCAGAACGTTCGCGAGAGGACACGGCCGGATGGACACTCGATTGAATACCAGGATCTGACTTTCGGACGAACCCGAGCCGGTCAGAAGTTCAGCTACCTCGAGGAGCAGACCATGACCGCCGATGGTTTTACAACCACTTACAAAGACCAGTTTGGGCACACGGGCTATTCTCTCTCTTCTGGTGGCAAGATCCGCAATATGTACGACGATCAGAAAAATATCAATGTCGGGGTCAATGTCCATGGTCCCCAGGCGACTCATAATATCAGGGAGGTTGCCGGCGAGGGGGTCGCTGAATTCTCGGCTTTGGCAGGGAAGAATATTTCCGAGGCCGGAACTGCAGTTGGCACATTCAGGTCTTTGGCCAAACCGGGTTCAATTCTCATAAAATAAGAAAGGTACTTAAAATGCCTCATGTAACCAAAGCCCTGATGCTCAAGGATGGATTACTTGCCTTTGATCCCGAAGATGCAGTGCATCTTTTTGAGCAGCTTAAGGGAGTTAAAGACGAGGTCATTGCTATCGAGATCAAAGATGATCATTTTAACGTCATGATCAGGAACTTGGTGATCCCTATCACTGAGCGTTTTATGAAACCCTTGGCTGACGCACCGAAGATCTTTGTTCAGGGGGTAGGGGAGGACGGATATGAATTGGTGCCGGTTCTGGAGGTAGAAATGGCCCCGGCATCTCTTCATGAGGCGAAGGGAGCATTCCTTTACCGCCAAGGACTAGGGAAATCGACTTAATCGACTTAGTCTTTGTGATGGACGTTAACGGGGAAAGACTTAAATGCAGGATCCATGGCAATATCATCGGCGAGTTCGGGGTCTGTCCTAGAGTAGAAAATGGTCATAAGGACGACTAGGGACCAGGCTCCCAGGGACAAGAGCCCTGCTTTCCAGCCAAGCTCAGTGAAGACAAACCATTCCACCAAGCCGAAGGCAGATACTGCAACAACCAAAACTGAGAAGAAAAATATTTTGCGCAGCATGGTTATGTTCCTCAGGTCGGGCTAAGGTGAAAGCGATTTGTTATGCAACTTTACTTGGCTTGGTCAGCTTTTTCAATTCCGGCTTTCACTTTTCCGGTATTCACAGCCTTTAGATGGCGGGTGTTGTCGACCCCGTCAGTGATCCTCGATGAATTCGTAGAGGGTGTCTAGAAGCTTTTTCTGCCTCAGCAGATTTGAAGATTAAAGAATTTGACATATGGGATGAGGGAGGGGTAATTTATGTTTTTCAATTGATATTATATTGTCATTTTCAGGAGGTTGTGTAGATGTATCCGGGAGAGGGGAAGACCGTTTTTTAGAGGTCGTTTTTCGCGGTGATATGCCGGTGAAAGCGGCCTTTTTTCATTTGGGGGTAGAGGTTGGAAGGGTGGAATTTCAGAGAGGGAAATATGAGTAGCCTGCTGTTTCTTGCTGTTGTCATAATCGCTGTGGTTGCCATTATCGGGGTGTTGAACAAAAGGCACTCAGGCAAGGCTGTTGATTTTCCTTACGAAAGTTGCCAGGTGCTTTTCTCGCCGGCAGAGCGATCTTTTCTTGGCGTGCTCGAGCAGGCTGTTGGGGATGACTTTCAGATCTTCGGGAAAGTACGACTGAACGATGTGATCAGGGTGCAGAAGGGATTACCCAGGGCTGCGTGGCAGGCTGCCTACAACCGGATTGACCGAAAACATATCGATTTTGTCATTTGCAAAAGGGACGACTTTTCCATCGTGGCGGGGATCGAGCTCGACGACAAGACTCACGCCAGAAAAGATCGGGTCGAAAGAGACGGTTTTCTCGAGCAGGCCTTTGCTGCAACGGGGATCTCCCTCTTGCGGTTTCCCGCTCGAAAAGGGTACGTATTGGAGGAGGTCAAAAGCCAATTGTCGGCGGTGTGCTCCCCTTCACCGGATATTAAAATGGCCCCGGGGGGGCCGAGTGAAAAACCGGTGGTTGAAAGTGACGTTGCCACGCAAGTTGTGGTTGAAGATCAGCCTGTCGAGATTGCGGCGGAAGATCCCTCGCCAGCATCTCCTGTTTGCCAAAAGTGCGGCGCCGAGATGGTTAAACGCACAGCCAGCAAAGGAAAACATGCGGGGGAATTGTTTTTGGCGTGCGCAGGGTTTCCAAAGTGCCGCAATGTGATGCCGATTACTGGTGGGTAGAGTACGGAGGGTTGACGACCTGTAAGGCGTACCTGGAATATTGAGGGAAGAATGCTCAATCGTTATCTGTCGGCCTTTTCCAAATTGAGAACCGACAAAAATCGCAACCGCTGGACCGCGGAAACCTGCCACAGGGCGCCTCACAAGCCGCTTCTGCTCCTGTCGGTTTTCGATCTCATCGCCGAAGGGGCGATTGTCAGGAATTTCATAGAGCCTGATTTTGAGCTGGCAGAATCCTTTGCCAGATACTGGTCGCAGGTGATGCCGGTCGGGACCCGGGGCATTCCCGCCTATCCCTTTTTTCATTTGCACAGTGATGGCTTCTGGGAGTTGGTTCCCAAACCGGGGGTGGAAGCATCGCCTGGTAAGGTTATCAGTTCTTTCACCCGAATGCGGGAGCTTTATCTCGGTGCCTGCCTGGACGACGAACTCTGGGGTCTTCTGGCCGATCCTGAGGCGAGGGAAAGGCTGCGGGCCGCTCTGATCAGCAAATATTTCGCGCCGGAACTGCAGGGCCGTCTGTCAGAGCAGGGGAGGGTTAACCTCGAAGCGAAGGAATACGGAGATCTTCTTTTCAAGGTGGCTGAGGGGACTTCCGATTACCGGAAAAAGGTTGGCGATAACGAACACGGCAGAAAAGTGCGGGATCAAGGTTTTCGCCGTGCGATTGTTCAGCTTTATGACCACCGCTGCGCCCTCTGCGGGGTGAGGATGCTGACCCCCGAGGGGCACACCGTTGTTGATGCGGCTCACATTCACCCCTGGAGCGAGAGTTTTAACGATCATCCCACCAATGGAATGGCCCTTTGCCGGTTGTGTCACTGGTCTTTCGACGAAGGACTGATGAGTGTCGGAAAGAAATACGAGGTGCTCGTTTCTGCTCAGGTCAAGGTGCAGAACAATTTCCCGGGGCATATTCTGACCCTTTCGGATCGGGGGATTTTCAGGCCGGAGGCTGAAGACTTCTGGCCGAGCCAGGAGTGTTTGGGGTGGCATCGGGGGAGGGTGTTGAGGCGGTAAGGGGTATTTCAAAGAAGCTATAATCGTTTGGTCTTATGGGGTTTGGGGCTGGTGGATTTTATGGGCCAAGGTGTCGAAAATTGGGGCAGAGAAGAGGTCGAGGCGATCGTAGCCGACTACCTTGCAATGCTCGTGTCGGAACTGAAAGGGGAACGATACAACAAGGCAAAGCACAACCGTAAATTGCAGGCACTTCTTGGTAGACGGTCAAGGGGCTCTATCGAGATGAAGCATATGAATATCAGTGCTGTGATGCGGGAGATGGGCTATCCCTGCATTGACGGTTATAAACCGGCCAGTAATTATCAGCGAAGCTTGCTGCCTGAGATTGTATCGGCGCAAGTTCAGACGAATAAGGAGCTTCAGGCGTTGTTGGCGGGAATTACCGCAACGACAGAGATTGAGGTCCCTTCTGTAGATGCTATATTGGCCGCCCTGGTCAGGGCCCCCAACCCTGATGAACGGACCTCAGGGAATGTGCGGGAAACCCCTGCGATTTATAATCCCCGCAAAGTCGATTATCTGACCCGCGATGCCGCCAACACCAAACTGGGATTGGCAGGCGAACATTTTGTCCTCCAGTTCGAGAGGGCTCGATTGATTGCAGCAGGCAAGGAGACGTTGGCCGAGAAGGTCGAACATACAAGCCAAGAGTTAGGGGATGGATTGGGCTTTGATCTTCGTTCCTTTGAGGTTAACGGGCAGGACCGATTGGTTGAGGTGAAAACCACCAAATTCAGCCGCTATACGCCATTTTATGTAACCTCCAACGAACTCAGGGTTTCTCGTGAACGGGAAGAGGATTATTACCTTTACAGGGTGTTTCATTTCTCCAAATCCCCTCGCCTTTACATCGCCCCTGGGTGTTTGGATCGCCAGTTTTCACTGACGCCGACACAGTATTTGGCGTATTAGCGTCAGAGCGGATTGAGAGCGAGGAGGAAAGGGTTGGAGATATTTCCTGGGTGTTGGGCGCACATGGGGTTTTCAAAAGTTGAAATATCAAGAATGTCCCCTCTGGGTTTACCTTGGCAACTTGGAGGCCTGACCCCAAGACCTTGGCAACTTGGAGGCCTGACCCCAAGACCTGACCCCAAGACCTGTGGGAGGATGAGGGTCTTGATTCCCCACGTTTTCTATCATTGCGGGCTGAAGATAAAATCGATGACCTCAAAACCATCAGTAGATCTTTTGGGTCAGTGAGGCGGCAAGAACTTTCAACCGACCAGATTAATCTCATCCTGAACTTTTGGGACTGGTGTATTGATTGGGGGAAGGGTTTAGCAGAGACTCCCGCGAATTTGTACTCTTCGTTAAGCCGTTTAAGTGAGTACCTAGAAGTGCTTGGGGAAAAGGAAAAGGGGTTGCTTCTCGCGGTAGCTCCTTATGTGAGTGTGAACCATAATGCTGATGGCTTTATTGAGGCACTGGATCGCTTAGTCGACGCAAACCCTGCCCCGGCATGTGAAACTTTAGGTGTTGTCCTGGATCACTACAAGCCCAGTTATGTTTATCAAGCCCGTCTAAGAGGCTTGTTGGAAAAACTAGCCCAAACAGAGTTTAAAGGTGAGTCTTTGGAATATATGAATAAAGTCAGGCACCTAAAGGGCATTGAGAGTCTATATAAAAAATATCCGAATAACTAATTTTTCACAAAAAGAGTGCTTAAGTTTTGGCACATTATTGAGGGCTTATTAGGGGGGCATTTTTTTCAAGGATGGCCTGTATTTTTAATTTGAATTTACATAGTGATAT
>CALZLE010000188.1 GCA_945788205.1 uncultured Desulfuromonadales bacterium | reverse complement strand
GGAAGGGGGCAGTCACGGTGGACAAGTGATCGCTGCCGGGACGCCGGAAGAGGTGGCTCTGGTGACTCGCTCCTACACCGGTCAGTTTTTGCGAGATTTTTTAGGCAATGATAAAGAATCGGAGTGACGAGAGGTTGTCGACGATTCTGCTCGGTTGACGCAAAAACTGCACAGGTGCCAAAATCTGTCGCAAAAAAATCACCAGTAACTTCCCCGTGTTCAGCTCATTAGATTGACTGCGCGAGACAGTGCAATTTATATCTTTCTGTTTTGACTGAGCATTGGTGAGTGACTCAGGAAAAGCAAAAATCATTTTCGTGACTTCCGCTCCGCGGCATAGGCATTGCAGATATTAACTCTTTGCTGGCGAGTCGGTTCCACGAAGGAGAACATAAATGAAAAGTAAACTGCTAACCCTTATCGTATTGTGTGCATTTCTTTCTGCCTGTGCGCCCCATCAGGCGATGATCCAATCAGAGCCTGCCGGAGCAATTGTTACAATTGATGGTAAGAAAATTGGGGAAACGCCGGTGCATTATGATTACGCGCTGAGCACAGGTAATCAACATCAGGTCACAATCTCACAGCAAGGGTATGAATCGGTCGACTTAACGATCAAGGCAGACAAAACCGATTCTGGTGCGATGAAGCGCTGGTTGATGGCTGGAGTCGTCTGGAGTCCTCTTTGGATCGGGACCTTCTTCACCAAAAAACTAAAAGAAAGCTACTTGTTCGTCATGAAACGCAGTAGTCCGCAGATGACAGCGAAGCTCGAAGTAAAAGAATAATCCGTTCTTCGCTGCAACTGCCAGATTTGCCAGCAAAAAGAAGGCCAGCCCTCATAGGACTGGCCTTCACTCTTTTGAGGTTTTGGTTGCCGACGATTAATTGATCAATACGAGGTCACGCACTAAACTGCGGTTGACCAGATAGGTGTGATCTCCTGAAAAGAGCGGAAAGAATTCTGCGCCGCCATTGATATAATCGGTCATTCGGGCGGAGTGGGATGGCAGGTCCATCTTTATCAGCCCCTGCAAAGCCTCACCACCGAGAAAACTGATTTTTACCCGTCGCTCCGTATATTCCAGCGCCGGGTCCAGATCGACCAGACAGCGAATATGGCTAATCATTCCTTTACGCACCAGATGGAATTCTCCGCCCGTTGTTTTGGCCGGCAAAAAAGGATCTTCTTCCAAGAGCAGGTCGAGGACCGTTTGTTCCCCGGAATGAAACATGGCGTATTTGGCCAGAAAGACAGTTGCCTCAAAAGTCAGTCCATCCGCCATGAAAAGGCTGACCTGCTCATTCCGTTTCTCGACCCGTAAATCGTCTGCCATTGAAAAGCTCCCGTTTGTCCACCCTAAAAATTAGAACTAGCTAAAGATTGTATCAGCAAAATCATTCAGACTCAAGCTCTTACTCTTCTCCTTGGCAATCGTGCCTTGGTCGATTACAATTAACTGACAGACGGCACAGGATGTCGACGATTTAAATTGAAGCATGGAGTCGAGCGATGGCCAAAAAATGTCCCAGCTGCGCAGAACCGTTAAAAGGTGAATACTGGTGCAGCAAATGTAAGACTGTTGTTAAATGTCCAATCCCGGGATGTGAAGCGATTATTCATAAGCCGGGGACCAGCGAATGCCCCCGTTGTGGTCTGTTTTTTGAGGATTATCTGAAAAATCGTAAAATGTATCGCCGCTGCCCAAAGTGTAAAAAGAAGCAGGGGCTTTCGGAGCAGCAATGTCGTTTCTGCCGGCACTGGTTTAATTGCCCGACCTGCGGCGACAAAATATCCACGAATACAGTGCTTACCTGTGCCCGTTGCGGGACTTCACTACGTTAAATCCTTTAGCGGTTGCGTTATCCGAGTGGTGAATGCACCCCTTTTTAGTACAAGAGTCAGGCGGGCTGCTGGACAACCTGCAGGTTCTTTGCTAACCTATTGAAAACGTTGAGTTCTTTTGTCGGGGGCTTTATGCTGAGCCTGTTACTGACTATCTGCTGGTTACTTTCCCTGTTTTCGGCCGGGCACGCACTCTTGTCCAAGCGTGATCCACGGGCTGCACTCGGCTGGATTGTTACCTGTCTCGCCCTTCCCGGTTTCGGTGCGCTATTTTATTGGTTGTTTGGGGTCAATCGGATTCGCAACCGCGCTCTCGAGTTGCAGCGACAGGGACAGGGGATGCACTGGCTGAATGTCGACGCTTCTCCGACGAATAACGATCTGCAGAAATTTCCCACCAGTCCGACCTGTCGGGCATTGATCAACTTGTCCGATGCCGTGACCAGGCGCCCCTTGATATGCGGTAACTCGGTCAAGGTTCTCTACAATGGCGAGCAAGCCTATCCTGCGATGCTCGAAGCAATTCGCGGTGCCAAAGAGACGATCTTTCTTTGCAGCTATATTTTTAAAGCAGATCGAACCGGCCAATTATTTGTCAAAGAGTTAGAGGCTGCCACTAAGCGGGGGCTCGATGTTCGGGTGATGATCGATGCTTTCGGTCAATACTATGCTCTGGCCAAAGTCCGGCACTTGCTGGCACGCGCAAAGGTTAATTTCGCTATCTTTATGCCGCCGAGCCTGGCGCGCAGTCTTTATCTCAATATGCGTAACCATCGAAAGGTTTTGGTGGTCGACAATAGCGTCAGTTTTACCGGTGGAATGAATATCTGTGATAAGCATCTGGCGAAGATAAAGAACAACCCCCGTCGGGCGATCGATCTCCATTTCCGTTTTGAAGGACCGATCAGTAATCAATTACGCGAAGCTTTTTTAGAGGACTGGCATTTTGCGACGGATGAAAAACGTTTGCCACGCGACTGGCCGGTGTCAGCGAGTGCAGGCACAGCCTGTTGCCGCGGCATCAGCGCCGGCCCCAATGAACAGCATGAAAAGCTTAACTGGATTCTGATCGGTGCACTGGCGTGCGCCAAAACACACATCAGAATTATGAGCCCTTATTTTATTCCGACCCGCGCCCAGCTTGCGGCAATTAACGCTGCATCGCTGCGGGGCGTCAAAGTCGAAATTCTGTTGCCGGAACAGAACAATCTGCCCTATATGGGCTGGGCAACCAATGCTTTTCTCTTTGAACTGCTGGAACACAAGGTTCAGGTTTATTATCAGCCGCCGCCTTTTGTTCACAGTAAGCTATTGTTGATCGATGATGAATATGCCTTGATCGGCTCAGCGAATATCGACCCGCGGAGCTTGCGCCTAAATTTCGAGTTTAATGTCGAAATTTTTGCTGATGAAACCATCACTGAACTGGCAGATCATTTTGATCGGAGCCGCGATGCTTCGCGACAGGTTACCCTTGATGATATGGATAAGCGCTCTCTGCCATTACGTTTGCGCGATTCCTTCTGTAAGCTTTTTACTCCGTATCTGTAGTTATTTAAAGCAAAAGGCCCGCGCTGAAATTCAGGCGGGCCTCTTCATGATGGCAATCTATTTACCAGTATCAGCAGATCGGCTGAATCAAGATGGTGGGATACGGGTCTCTTCATTGTTCTCAGTGTTCTCTGTCTGGTTTTTTTTGCTTCCGTCACGCGGAAGTTCGCAGCTGCCGGACAGTCACGTCTCAACTCCAAGTCGGGGAAGAATCCACTTATTCGCAATATACCAGACGGCGACGATGCCGATCAGCGGGAGAAAATCCATAACGTCTCCTTTAGAGTCTTAATATTCATATAAAAGAATATATCAGTTTGACTTCGAAGGCAAGTCAATCTTGACAATGAGCCCGCCACTGCTGAGGTTTTGTGCGCAGATACGACCTGCGTGCAACTTAATAGCCCTGTCGGCTATCGCAAGTCCAATGCCAGTTCCGCCACTTTCTCGGTCGCGTGCATCAGCAACACGATAGAATGGCTCAAAAAGTTTCTCCAGTGATTCCTCCGGAACTCCGGGCCCCTGGTCCTGAATACGAATCTGAATCTGCTGTGCTGATTGGCTGAGCTCGACATTGACGGTTGTGTTATCCGCAGTATATTTAACCGCATTACGGATGACATTTTCGATGGCCCGGGCCAACAGCTCTTGTGAACCGCAAAATGGCTGTGGGTCTGGATCGTTGAAGAGGACCTGGCAGCCTCGGTTTTTTGCCTCATAATCGGCATCCTGCACCAGACTGGCGAGCAGTTCAGCCAGATCGAAATCCTGTCGCTGCAATTCCCTGGCACCACTTTCCAGACGGGTCAGGCTGAGCAACTGGCCGATCATTTCGTTCATCCGTTCGGCTTCAAGCTCGATCCGCTGCAGGGCTTTTTTCTGCACCTCCGGTTTGCCTTCCTGTCGGGCCAATTCCAGTGCCACTCCCAAGCGGGCCAACGGAGAGCGGAGTTCGTGGGAAATGTCGCGCAGCAGGCGTTGTTGGCCATCGACAGAAGCTTCAATCCGCTCGGCCATGTGGTCAAAGTCCCGCGCTAAGCCGCCAATTTCATTTTTGCCTTTGATCTGATCGCCAACCCGAATCGACAGGTCACCGCCTGCGAACTGGCGGGTTGCTTTTCGTAGCCGGCTGATCGGTGAGGAGAAAGAGCGGGCCAGCCACCAGCAAACCAGTGCCGAAATACCCAACAGCACCAGTAACCGCCAGCCGAGAAAGCCGCGGCTAAGCCCCTTGAGCAGATGTTCCGCTTTCGGTTTGTCGGGCAGGCCGATGGCGACGATGTAGGTTTCACCGCTTTTGCTGTACAGCGGGCTGGCAACCCAATTGCGGGCTCCCATTCTCGGGAATACCACCTCGCCCGATTTTAGTGCGCGTCGCGCCATCATCTGCATGCGTCGTGGAACCCGCTGTTTCGTCAATGGTTGGGCATTCTGATCGAACAGCAGCAGGCGCACCCTAGTGCGGTCGTAAAGTTTCTCGGAATATTCCTCCAGCCGATGATGGCCTTTTTCTTCATAGGTGCGGATCGCATCACGACCATATTCCTTGATGGCCTGAGCAGCAAAATGCTGGTGGGCTATCGGTGGAAACTCTTGATCTCGCAGGTATGTGAGGGTAATGCCGATGGTGACGAACAGGACATTTATTAGCAAAAAGCTGAGGAAAAATTTAACAAACAGGCTGCGCATCAGGACCCACTTTCCGCGCGGGAATAAAGATAACCGATGCCGCGGATGGTTTTGATCCGTTCTTCGTTTCCACACTGTTTGCCGAGCTTTTTCCGCAACGCGCTGACATGCACATCGATACTGCGGTCGTAGGCAGATAGCCGTCGGCCTAGGGCTTTTTCGACCAGCTCCTCGCGGCTGATCACTTCGCCCGCTTGGCGTAGTAGAACTTCGAGCAGGGTGAACTCGACGGAGGTTAGCTCAACTGCTGCACCGCTGCGTTTGACGCTGCGATTGGCCGGGCACAGGGTAACGTCACCAACCATCAATTCCCCGTTTTTACTCTGAGCCGTTTCGGCCTTGTTGTTGACCGCTTCACTACGACGCTGAACGGCGCGGATGCGGGCAATCAATTCCCGCGGGTTGAATGGTTTTGGCAAATAGTCATCGGCCCCCAATTCCAGGCCGACGATTCGATCGATATCATCGCCGCGTGCGGTCAGCATAATCACCGGAACTTTACTGGTTTCGCGGATTTTTCGCAGCACATCAAAACCATTCATCCCCGGCAGCATGACATCCAGGACCACTTGCGTGTAATCGCCGGCCAACGCTTGCTGAGCACCCTGCCCGCCGTGATTTACCGTCTCTACCTCGAATCCTTCGCCACTCAGATAGTCGGTCAGCAATTCACACAGCTCAATATCGTCATCAATTACCAGTATTCGATTCATGTTCTGTTCTCCTGTTGGGTTTCATCATAACCGAAAGCCGGTGGGGTCGCTGTAAAGATTTTTAAAGATTGCCACGATCGAAGTTTACAAAACTTTAGATAAGTAGGCACAGACTTAACACCCAAATGTGTTTGAGGAGCGTATTCTGAAGGCCGATTCAAACGCTTGTTTCAATGAGAGGTCAAGATGAAAAAGGCAATCGCCAAACAG
>CALZLE010000187.1 GCA_945788205.1 uncultured Desulfuromonadales bacterium | reverse complement strand
GAGGAAATCCAGTTAATCGAAGAGGTTAAGAAGTAAGACGGATTTTAACTCTGGCTCAAGACCAGGCCCTGTTTCCATTTGGAAGCAGGGCTTTTTTATGCCCGGAATCCGTGTTTTCTACAAAATAATATCGATGAACAAAAATATCAGAGCAACCAGATTTGCGACTGCAACTCCGGTGTGTTGTGCCAACACCAGCCCCTGTCTAGTGCTGCAACTCGACGCACAGGAGAGGATGTTCAATTATTTATCAAACTCAAAACGCAGTGGATTTCTGGTGCAGAAATGGTTGTACGATGTTGCCTGTCGGGACCCTTGCTAGCACAGGGTTGATCTTTTGATAGCCTGCTTTTGTGACAGAAAAAGTCGTTTGGTTCTGTTTGCAAAAAAAAACACGGGCGCTGATATTGCACCCGTGTCAGGACAATTTGTCATTCTTTTCTAGTTTTCCCAGCGCTTTATATTGATCCTAACTTGTGCGGTTTTCTCACGCAGCTTGCCGCTGTTCCGTTCCAGCAGGGAGGCACCGACAATGCTCAGCACGCCGATGACCATCAGGCTACTCCAGCCGGTTAGCGAGAAGTGGTTGAAGGCACTCTTCAGGTGGTAGCCGATGCTCAACAGGGCGCCGATAACACCGCTGAAGAAAATGATTTTCTGCTCAATCAGGAAGCCATGAATCAATGCGCTGGCAGAGATCAGCAGGCAGAACAGTGCAGTAAACAGGCTTGGGAAGATCAGCAGGTTGGCGGATGCGCCGATGATAGCGATGATAGTTGCAGCGCGACGGTAGTTATTGCCGGTGCCGACGGCATAACTGGCAAGCTTGCTCAGCAGTGCAACGAGTGGCAGGCTGATCAGCGGCAGCGCCCACTGATCGTCGAGATGCCAGGTTCGGAACAGCATCTCAGCGAGGTTGATCCAGGCGGCACAGGCCAGAACCGCACCGCAGGTCTGCATGGCCTGTTGCCAGGATTTTTTCTCGGTTAGCTGCGGGAAAATGAAAAAGCTGAGCAGCGCCGCAGCGATCAGCAGAGCAGAGATGAGCAGCTGGCTGGGAGTGTAGAAGTAACAGCCACGGCCGACCAGGATGACTGCCGGAACCCAGAGCATGCCGCGTGACAGTCGACCTTCAAATGTATTGAGGGTTGTTTCCCGGCTGAAACTGCGCATTTCGTTGAAAATCAGACCTGTCACTAGCAGGACAAGCATTCCGGCGATAATATTAGGCTCGCGGGTCGGCAGCAGCAGTGTCAGGTTGCTGAGAATAAATGCTATCGAGAGCAGCTTGGCTCGATTGTGTCCGAGGGTCAGAAACGAAAAATGGCTTAAGGGGGCGAGAAGAACGATCCCGCCGAGAGCTGACAGCAATGCCATGCCTGGGCTGGTTGCGACCCAGGTGGCATAACCGGGCAATTTGGCAAATGCGCCGTCCCAGGAGAATTGTGAAAAGAGCAGTGCGCCCATAATGGCGAAGTTGATCGGCGTAACCGCCAGGGTCAGTCCGAGCAGGGTGCGAGCGCCTTTGCTTTCTTTCAGTTTCAGGCCGCAGAAGAGCCCGCTTGCGGACAGAACGCTGGTGAAGCCGAGCAGCAGGAGGTAGCGTTCCAAATCGTTGCCAGGCGTCCAGTGTTGGAAAAGGAAGGTAGAGGCAGCGGCGATAATGATTATTGCACCGATACCGCGCAGGACCCGCGAAATGTACTTGGTATCGTTGAAGTTGAAAGCGGCTTTTGCTGATCTTGTTTTAACCTGCTGATTTTCTTCCTCAAAAATGAAGTCCGGCATGTTGTTTTCGCTCATCACTAGCTCCTGTAAGTTATGGACAATTACTATTAACTATTGGTGAGATGTTTAAGCTCTTCTCGCAGTTCCTCTTCATTTTCGGCGCTGATGAATGACTCCTCCAGCGGATCAGTAGTGACCGAGCATTCTCCGGAAAGTTCTTTTTCGGTGACCCGAATCTCCCAGCGGTCGAAGATGTCTTCCAGTTCACTGCTGGCATCGCAGCAGCCGGTCTGTATGCTGGTCAGAGCTTCGGCGCGTGATTGACGGGTACGCATCAGATTCCGTTTTTCCATCAACTCGGCAAGCTTCTCTTCCATACTGGCCACATCCTTGGACAGTTGCATTTCGACTTGCTCATGTTCGCTGACTCGTTGTTTTAGCTGCTCGCGAATCTGCTCGGCTCGTTTACAGCGGCGTAGAGATTCTACGGCGCGTTGCTCGTCGGTTTTGGCTGTCTGTACCGCTCGCTCGCGCCAGCGCTCGACATTCTGCTCTTCGTTTTGCAACCGCTGGCGCAACTTGTTGCCGTCCTGCCGGACCCGGCCCATCTGCACCTTGGCTTTGGCAACCGCTTCGCGTGATTCTTTGAGTGAGCTGTTGATCAACGCTTCCTGGTTTTCAATCTGGCTGACCGCCCAGTCAACTCGTGAAAAGATGCCGGAAGTCCAACGCTTGATCGTTTTCATGGTTCTCTCCTTCGTGTTTGAGTTGGAGAAATCTTTTTCAATCGCTGTGCCAGTTAGTTTTTCAGTTTTAAGTTGTTGATTTTATTTGGAATGTTGTTTTGTGGGGTGCTGCTTGAAGATTTGATGCGCTTGTCTGGTATGCGTTTTTTGTATGGCGAGTGTTCTATTTATGTATGTGTTACTACTCCTGGCTGCGGCAGCAGGGACAGTGACGGATGGACGTTTATTCGAACTCTGTTGGCACCATGCACATAAAGACTAGAGGTTCAGTGCCGGTGTTGCGGTACTGGTGTTTTTCGTGTGGGGTGACTAGCACGAAATCCCCTTTGCTGATCGGTCGGGGGGTATCGCCTTCCATTGCCACGCCGCTACCTTCCATGACGTAATTCAGGTGCTCACTCTCGTGAATGTGGTGCGGGGTGTGGCCACCCGGTTCGAGGGTGAAAACCCGGATTGAAAAATTGGGCGCTCCGTCCGTTTTGCCGATCGGCAATTGGCGTGATGCTCCTTTGGCACCTTTCATGGCGACAGGAAGACTTTCACATTCTGGCAGGTTGGTTATTTTCATCGTCAATTCCCTTGTATCGGCAATTAGAGGAACAGCCGATATGCTGGATCTTCAGTTTCCTCGACAAAACGATAGCCGAGATCAGTGAGAAATTTCTGCAGTTTCTGCTCTTCTTCTGCGGGGATTTCCAGTCCGATCAGCACCCGACCGAATTCACCGCCTTGGTTCCGATAATGGAACAGGGAAATATTCCAGTCCGCACCCATGTCGGCCAGAAAGCGGGTCAACGCTCCGGAACGCTCTGGGAACCAGAAACGGAACAGGCGTTCGCGGGTTGCCTCCGGAGAACGGCCACCATTCATGTAGCGCAAATGGGTTTTCGCCAGTTCATTATCCGTGAGATCAATATTTTCAAAGCCTTGTTCGGTCAAACGTGACGAGAAGCTGTCCCGGTCATGGTTGTTCGCAATGGAGATGCCCATAAACAGTTGCGCCTGGCGACGATCGGCAAGCCGATAGTTGAATTCGGTGATGTTGACATCAGCAAGCACATGTTCACAGAAATAGCGCAGTGCGCCCGGTTTCTCCGGGATCGTGACAGCAAAGAGTGACTCCCGGCCTTCACCGGTCTGGGTTCGCTCCGACACATAGCGGAGTCGCTCGAAATTCATGTTGGCACCGGAGTTAATTGCCACAAGTGTCTGGCCGTTGATTTTGTGCTGCCTGACGTACTGTTTCAGCCCTGCCATTCCCAGAGCACCGGCCGGTTCAACAATCGAACGAGTTGCTTGGTACACTGACTTGATGGCTCCGCAGAGTTCGTCAGTACTGACCCGGATAATTTCATCAACATGCTGCCGACAGAGCTCAAAGGTTTGTTTGCCAACTTTACGAACGGCAACACCGTCTGCGAAAATACCGACCGACTCGAGAGTGACTCGTTTGCCTTCTTCGAGAGAACGGTGCATAGCATCGCTGTCGTAGGGTTCAACGCCGATTACTTTTACTTCGGGGCAAAGTGCCTTAAAGTAGGCCGCCATTCCGCTGATCAGTCCACCGCCGCCGACGGGGACAAAAACTGCATCAATCTTACCGGCACTCTGACGTAAAAGTTCATCCGCAACCGTTCCCTGTCCGGCGATCACTAACTCATCATCAAAAGGATGGATGTAGGTCATGCCAGTTTCTTCTACCAGTTGCTGACAGCGCTCCGCTGCTTCGGAATAGTTGTCACCGTGAAGAATGACTTTGGCGCCCAGAGTTTTAACCGCATCGACTTTTATCAGTGGAGTTGTGGCCGGCATAACGATCAGTGCATTGAGATTCAATTGCCGCGCGGAAAAAGCGACCCCCTGAGCATGGTTGCCGGCCGAAGCAGCGATAACCCCAGCGGCCTTCTCCTGATCGGTGAGATGTGCAATTTTGTTGTAAGCACCACGAAGCTTAAAGGAAAAAACCGGCTGCAGGTCTTCGCGCTTTAAAAGGATCTGATTATTCAGCTCACGCGACAGGCCCACCGCTTTTTCCAGTGGTGTTTCAATCGCGGCTTCGTAAACTTTGGAGGTCAGGATTTGGCGGATCAGCTTTTGCATTTCGGCTCCTTGCAGCAAGTTGCCGATTAAATAACACAATTACCCAGCTTTGTCAGTTTTCAGAAAAGCAGAACGGTAACGATTGACGGGCTAACTCTGAGGTATGAACGAGGTGCGATGAGATAAAGGAAAAAGCACAGGAGCGAGGTTCCCGATGTCTCTATCGGCAGCGCTGCTCCTGTGCTTTGTATTCTATCTTGCCCCTGTTACGAAAATGACAACTTAGAAAAATGTGTGCGATGTCGCCTGTGCGTAGCATAAAGCCAAAAGAATAATGGTTAACCAAGTAAATGCTTTCGTGATGGAATGAATCATGTCGATACCTTTTGTTGTTATTGATCTTTTGCTGTGTGGCAGCTAAAACAACCGCATTCTACGTTCGCTGTTCCTGTTTGGCAATTATTATAATCCCAGCGGAGCATATCTGGATTAGGTGACCCGTGGGCTCGATGACAGCTGATGCAGTTGACAACATTTCGGCTGTTATCGATCGCCTGAAAGTTAGCGTCACCGGCAGAAACATTGAGAACTCCAACTGGAGTTAACGGGTCATAGGTATTGAAGTCAGCATATTCCCCTGTTCCTGGAATCAGAACATCTGCCGGATGGCGAATCCAGGCACCCGAGGCATCCATCATCCCGCTGCCGGTATTGGCAGTGCCAGCGTAGGAGTGGTGAAACTGGCCGTGGCAGCCGATGCAAATCTGGCCGATCGCACCATCGACGATGCCTCCACCAGCCCCTGCTCCTGCGTAGCCCACGGCTCCCTGATAAACGTTGTGATCTGCGGCACTGACGGTTTGTTCCCAGTCATCATCCTCAATGCCGACAACACCGGTCGGTGTCACCATCTCATTATTGCTGGCACGATACATGGCGGAACCGAGGAAGCGGTACCAACCTTCTGCTTGCCCAACGACAGGATTGTCACCGTTGGCATGATGCCTTGGCACATGGCAGGCCTCACAACCGCCGTTATTGGTCCCCCAGGTCCAGCCGGTCCCTTGTGGTACCGAGAGGTCAAAGTGACAAGGTGAGCAGAGCAGACCTTCGCCGGGGTTGAATGCGAGAGTTCCCGGTGGCTTGCCGGCGAAGGCACCGTCTGCGGAGGAGATTCCAGCAACGTTGTGACCATACGCATCACCGGAAGCTTCTACCCAGTAGAAGTTCCCTCCTGCCAGTGGCAGAGAGGGTTCAGCCTGATTGTAGACGATCGGAACCTTCGTTGTGCCGATGGTAACGATCGTATCGCTGCCGACATTTGAGTGGCAACCGACGCACCCAGCAACCAGCAGGTTACCTTGGGAGGCAGTGCTGTCACCACCGGAAATTTCTCCACCGTTCCAACCTGCACCGATTCCAGAGTGGGCGACTGCGCTACCGTCCTGACTGTTGTGCATGGTGTGGCAGTTGACACAGTCACCGGTGACCGCAGCAGTGCTTATTGAGAATGAACAGAAGAGAAATAAGACCGCGAAGCAGTATGTTTGGGTTGCTTTCATCGATATGCCTCCTTCTATGGCAGCTCGCAGCGATGTGCTGGGACAGCGCCGCGAGCCTTGACATTACAAATGTGGCAGTTGTGATTACTGGGTTGGTTCACCATCTTTAGCGGTGTGGCAGGTGAAGCAACCGCAAGCAGTATTTGTGCCCGCATTGACATTACATTCACCGGCATAATCCCAGCGCAGCATGTCGTCATAGTTGGTGGCGTGTGCCGCATGACAAGACATACAAATGACGGCATCAGAGCCCGAAGAAATAGCAGCACTTGAAGTGTCTGGGACCGCGCCGGTACGAGCGATCGGCACATTGACATCGTAGGTGTCGTAAAGGCTATATTCGCCAGTGGTGGGCAGGACGAGATCGGTCGGGTGGCGAATAAAAGGTGAAGAAGCATTGGGGCCGATACCGCTTGATCGATCTGTCTGGATAGTGTGGAAGTTGCCGTGGCAAGTCGCACAGTACTGGCTGATAGTGCCATCGGGCGTTTGGATTCCCAGACTTCCGTGACAGCTGATAATATCACCGCCCGAGCAACCAAGCTTGACCGGCTCGGTCATGCCGAAATATTCATTGTGGTCTGAGCTGGAGCGGGTGTATTGCCAATCATCATCTTCCAAGCCTTTGACGCCGGACAGGAAGCGGTAACTGTTGGCGGGTTTGTCTGGAGCGTCGAGTTTGCCATCAACGTTGGCATGATGGGCGCCCTCGATCCCTTCTCTGCCGCCACCTGCATAGCGGTAACCATGGCAGCCGTTGGTTCCGGCGCAGGTTAAGTTGGTAGAGTTGACGATCAGACTTTCATGGAAGGATTGTTGGATGCCTCCAGGCAGGATGGTGCCCATCTCTGAATCAGTTTCGGTCAGTCCAACGATGTTGTGACCTTTGCCGTTCGAAGCACCGGAACCTTTCATGCCGGTGATAAAGGCAAAGTTGCCGCCAGCCAAGTCAGTCCCTTCAGAGTGCATAACTTGTGGGATATTATCTGCACCGACTGGGACCAGAGCCTGGGTACCGCCTTGAGCATGACAACCAAAACAGGTTCCCCTGAGCAGACCCTCGTTGGCGGGAATGGAATCGTCAAAGTTCATACTCGCACCATTTTGACTGTTGTGCATGGTGTGACAGTTTGAGCAGCTACCTTGAATTGCAGCGAGTGCTGGAAGACTCCACAACAACAGAAGGCAGGTGAACACAATCAGGTTGATGCTTACTCTTCGCGTGGCAGGGGAGAGCTTTTTCGCTTTGTTCATTTCGCCTCACTTTGTTGAAACGGGACGCAAGCTCCAAACGAGGTATTTCAATTGTGAGTCAAAATCTGTGGCAGGAGAATCTGACCCATATGGCATAGCAAGACCGTAAGTAACGCTTCTATATGATGAAATAGTACGGAGCACTGTGTGTGGAAGCAAGATTTAACTTGTCAGTAAAGTTTGCCAAGTTGCTGATATTCAGTAAGAAAGCCGTTTTCTTAGCCACTCAGGAAAGTTAGCAGGGAAACGTTAGAGGAGGTTATTAG
>CALZLE010000186.1 GCA_945788205.1 uncultured Desulfuromonadales bacterium | reverse complement strand
CCTTTGATAGCCGTTTCTGGGGCTTTGTACATAAGTCAAAAATCAAGGGCTTGGCTTTCATTAAGTACTGGTCCTGGGATGGCAAAGCCGACCTTGCAGAGAAGATCCGCTGGAATCGAATAGGTCGGCCGATCGATTAATATTTTTTGTCAATTATGCAGTTGACTTTGGCCCGAAGCGGTTGCTAGAGTCAGCGAAATTTGAAAGCACAATGGCAACCTTTAAGCTGATCCGAGAGATCCGCAAGGGAGCAAAAAGTGGCACCAGAATACTCGAAATTTATCCTGAAGTACCTACGTGAAATAAACGCGCAGGTACTTTTTTTGTGCTCAAAACACAGAAAGAGGGAGGGCCATGGCTGCTGAAAAAATCGAAATATTGGATCTGGAAGGTATCAATCGCGCCGTTACGCGGATCGCACATGAAATTCTGGAGAAGAACAAGGGGATAGAGGATCTTGTCCTGATTGGCATTCGTACAGGTGGTGATTATCTTGCGACGCAATTGCAGAAGAAAATTTCTGAGATTGAGGGGCAGGTTGTCCTGTTAGGGACGATCGACGTGACCATGTATCGCGATGATATTGGCTCACGTAGCGACCTTTCGGTTGGGCAGACTGACATCCGTTTTACGCTCAGCGATCGGCGGGTGATTCTGATAGACGATGTCCTCTTTACTGGGCGCACGATACGCGCAGCAATGGATGCGTTGATTGACCTTGGTCGCCCGCAAAACATTCAATTGGCGATTCTGGTTGATCGCGGCCATCGGGAACTGCCAATCCGCCCTGATTATATCGGCAGAAACTTGCCGACCGCTCGTAACGAGAAGATTGAAGTTGAATTTGACCAACAACATGCTCCGTATGCGGTGCATTTGATCAGATCTTAACTCTGGAGGCGTTTGATGACATTTAATCACAAGAATATTATTGGCATTAAGGATCTGACGGCTGAGGAGCTGACATTTATCCTCGATACGTCAATCAGCTTCAAAGAGATCAATCGGCGGGACATAAAAAAGGTTCCAACTTTACGCGGCAAGACGATTATCAATCTATTTTTCGAAGCCAGTACCCGGACCCGAACCTCTTTTGAGATTGCTGGTAAGCGTCTCTCAGCGGACACCATCAATATCAGTGCTTCTGGCTCATCGGTCGTCAAGGGAGAGACCCTGGAAGACACAGCGAAAAATATTGAAGCGATGAATCCCGATGCCATCGTTATGCGGCACAACGCTTCCGGTGCCTGTGAGTACCTCGCAGAACGGCTCGACTGTTCAATAATTAATGCCGGTGATGGCATGCATGAACATCCCAGTCAGGCACTGCTTGACGCTTACACAATACGTGAGCATAAAGGGAAGATTGAGGGTCTAACCGTCGCGATTATTGGTGACATCACCCACAGTCGGGTGGTTCGTTCCAATATCTACTGTCTGACGAAATTGGGAGCAAAGGTTCGTGTTGCCGGCCCAGGCACCATGCTGCCGCCCGGTATCGAAAAACTCGGCTGTGAGGTCTACACTGATATCGATGAAGCGATTAAAGACTCCGACGTTGTCATGATGCTGAGAATTCAGCGGGAACGTCAAGGTGCACCGCTGATTCCATCGGTTCGTGAATACTGCAAATTTTTCAGTCTGACCGAAGAGCGATTGAAGCTGGCCAAAGAAGATGCCATCGTTATGCACCCGGGGCCGATCAACCGGGGTGTTGAGTTGCCGACCTCGATTGCCGACGGTCCGCAGAACGTAATTCTCGATCAGGTTGAGAATGGGGTTGCGGTACGCATGGCTCTTCTGTATCTGGCCTGTGGTGGCGAAAAATTACAAGACTGATTGTTGAGGATAGAGGTGACAACTATGAAAGTACTGGTGAAATCAGGAAGAGTCGTTGATCCTGCGAACGATATCGATGAGAAGCTGGATATCCTCATTGTTGATGGCAAGATTGCTGAGCTGGCTGCCAATATTGATGCTGGAGATGCCGAAGTTATAAATGCTGCTGGCAATATTGTAACTCCTGGCCTGATCGACATGCATGTGCACCTGCGCGAGCCGGGCCTTGAATATAAAGAGGATATCGTTTCCGGAACAGCCGCTGCTGCTGCGGGCGGAGTGACGTCTGTTGCCTGTATGCCGAACACTGATCCGGCAATTGATAACTTGCCGATAGCACAGTTCATCATCAACAAAGCCAAATACGAAGGCAGCGCCAATGTCTATCCGGTAGGGGCAATTTCGCAAGGCCAAAAAGGCGAAATCCTCTCGGAGATGGGGGAGTTGCTGGAAGCTGGTTGCGTTGGTTTCTCTGATGACGGTGGGCCAGTCAAAAATGGTGAAATGATGCGCCGGGCGCTGGAATATGCCAATACTTTCGGCGCGCCGATTATCTCTCACGCTGAAGACCTTTCGTTGGTGGCAGGCGGTGCGATGAATGAAGGCGCGGTTTCTACCGAGCTGGGCCTGAAGGGGATTCCGAATGCAGCCGAAGATGCGATGGCATCGCGCGACATCATGCTGGCGGAGTTGACCGGTGCCCATCTGCATTTGGCCCATGTTTCCACCAAGGGTAGCCTGGAACTCGTTCGCCAAGCCAAGGCGCGTGGTGTCCGGGTCACCTGTGAAGTGACACCGCACCATTTCAGCTTAACGGAAGAAGCAGTGCGCGGATACAATACCAACGCGAAAATGAATCCGCCCTTGCGGACCCAGGGCGATGTCGATGCTGTGCGTGCTGCCCTGGCAGATGGGACCGTCGACGCAATAGCGACCGATCACGCACCTCATCATGTTGACGAAAAAAATGTTGAGTTTGCTATCGCGGCAAATGGCATTGTTGGTCTGGAGACAATGTTGCCACTGACGCTGAAGCTAGTCGCCGATAAGGTTATCAATTTGAAACAGGCGGTTGCACTGATGACCTGTGGTCCAGCCGAGGTTCTGAAAATTGATAGGGGAACTCTGTCTGTTGGCGCCGTGGCCGATATCGCTGTCGTCAATCCGAACAAAGAGTGGGTCCTTGAGGCAGAGAAACTCCATTCAAAAAGCAAAAACAGCTATTTCGATGGCCACACCATGAAAGGTTGTGCCATTAAAACGT
>CALZLE010000185.1 GCA_945788205.1 uncultured Desulfuromonadales bacterium | reverse complement strand
GCGTCTGTACAAGGTGCGTTAGCACTCTCCGCCAGTCACTGTTATCGGACGCTCCAAAACTTAATCTCTCTCGCAACCACGACTAATGACACAATCAAGCTATCGATATAATTGTTGTCATCGACAGCATCCACATCGCGTGACAGATCACGGTTTGGGGGAATGATGGCTTTTGTAAGTCGTGATTTGATTACTCATTCCTCCATACTGAAGGGAAGGACACAACACTGACAATGCCTCTCTCTTTGTTAAATTTCCCATTCAATGGGATGAGAATCACTGAAGAGTTCCTGAACGATCGTTACTGCAATCTCCTCAGCTGCTGAGGTTTCGCCGTTAAATCGATATTCAGCGGCCTCTGGTGGTTCGTATGTGGCATCTATTCCAGCGATGTGACTCAATTCTCCTAAACGTACTTTTTTATAGGCTCCCGTCTGATCACGCTTTTCGCAAAGCTCCAAGGGAGTATCGAGAAAAATTTCAACAAACTCCTCGTCAGCGAAAATTTCCCGCGCCATGCGCCGTTCATTGCGAAACGGAGAAACCAGCGGGGCAATAACTATTATTCCTGCTTCGACCAGAATGTTCGCCACCTCGGCGATGCGGCGGATATGTTCAACCTGGTCGACATCGTCATAGCCAAGATCGCGGTTGAGGTTATGGCGCAGATTGTCGCCGTCCAGAATGTAGGTGTGTTTACCGAGGGAGTGCAGTTTCCTTTCCACCAAGTTGGCGACGGTCGACTTGCCTGCGCCGGGTAGGCCAGTGAACCAGAGTACCTTTGGAGTTTGTCGTTTCAGTGCAGCGTGGGCCTGTTTGTCTATATCGAGGGTTTGCCAATGACTGTCGGTAGCCCGTTCAATGGCCTCATCGATCATCCCAGCACCAACGGTTGCATTGCTGAGCCGGTCGATGAGGATAAAGCTGCCGGTGCCGCGATTTTCTGCGTAGCTGTCGAAGGGAATCGCGGTGTTGGCACTGACGGTACAGCTACCGACTTCGTTCAGCTCCAGAGTTTTGCCAGGCTCCTGTTGCAGGTTGTTGACATTAACCTTGTAGTTGACGGTGTCGATCTGGGCCGGTGTTGTGGACGAGCCCGCCTTGATCAGGTAGCTGCGACCCGGTAATAGAGCCTCTTCGTGCAGCCAGACCAGTTTGGCCTCAAAGCGGTCGACGTAATGTGGTTTTGATTCTGTACCGGCCAACAGATCGCCACGACTGATATCGATCTCAGTCTCTAAGGTCAGGGTGATCGCCTGCCCGGCCACCGCTTGCGACAGTTCACCGTCCATGGTGACAATCTTCGCCACCTTGCTGGTCTGGCCGGATGAGCTGACCACAATATCATCGCCAGGGGAGATGCTTCCCGAAGCGATGGTACCGCAGAAACCGCGGAAATCAAGATGCGGTCGGTTGACCCATTGAACCCGCATGCGGAACTCCTGCGCTGCTGTAGAGTCATCAATCTTGACCGTTTCCAGGTAACTCATCAGGGTTGGCCCCTGATACCATTCGGTGTTAAAACTCGGTTGCAGAATATTATCCCCTTCCAGCGCCGAGATCGGAATTGCGGTAATTGATTCAAAACCGAGCTCGGCGGCAAATTCCAGATATTCTTGGCAGATTGTTTCGAACTGCTGCTGGTTGTAATCGATTAGATCCATCTTGTTGATCGCCAGCACGATATGCTTGATACCGACCAACGAGGTCAGATAACTGTGGCGACGGGTCTGGGTCAGAATACCTTTACGAGCGTCGATCAGAATCACCGCCACCTGTGCCGTTGAGGCACCGGTGACCATGTTGCGGGTGTACTGCTCATGCCCAGGGGTGTCGGCGACGATGAACTTGCGCTTGTCGGTGGAAAAAAAGCGGTAAGCGAC
Source organism: uncultured Desulfuromonadales bacterium (assembly GCA_945788205.1). Classification (GTDB taxonomy): domain Bacteria; phylum Desulfobacterota; class Desulfuromonadia; order Desulfuromonadales; family Geopsychrobacteraceae; genus Malonomonas. The sequence continues at coordinate 5,048 of CALZLE010000185.1, read as the reverse complement.
ATCGATGGTGATCCCCTGTTCCCGTTCCGCTTGCAGGCCGTCAAGCAGCAGGGCATAGTCGACCTTGTCGCCCTGGGTGCCAACCCGCTTACTGTCGCTTTCCAGTGCAGCCAGTTGATCCTCGAAGATCATTTTCGAATCCCACAGCAGCCGACCGATCAGGGTGCTTTTGCCATCATCAACGCTGCCGCAGGTGATAAAGCGTAGCAGCGATTTCTCCTCCTGGTGTTTCAGGTAGGCGTGGATATCTTCTGCAATTAAATCGGATTGATGTGCCATTAGAAATACCCTTCCTGTTTCTTCTTTTCCATTGATCCGGCTGAGTCATGATCGATCAGTCGTCCCTGGCGCTCAGATGTGCGGGTCAGCAGCATCTCCTGAATGATCTCCGGTAGTGTCGCGGCGGTTGATTCGACTGCACCGGTCAGCGGGTAACAGCCAAGGGTACGGAAACGGACCGATTTGTGTTCGATTTTTTCTCCCGGGCACAGCTGCAGACGCTCATCGTCAGCCATGATCAGCATGCCACCCCGATCAACCACCGGGCGTACTTTGGCGTAATAGAGTGGTACGATCGGAATTTGCTCCAGGTAGATGTATTGCCAGATATCCAGTTCGGTCCAGTTCGACAGCGGAAAGGTGCGGATGCTCTCACCCTGGCGGACCCGGGCGTTGTAAATATCCCATAACTCTGGGCGCTGACTTTTCGGGTCCCAGCGGTGGCAGTCGCTGCGGAAAGAAAAGATCCGCTCCTTGGCTCGCGATTTTTCTTCGTCGCGGCGAGCCCCCCCGAAGGCGGCATCAAACTTGTGTTTATCGAGCGCCTGCTTGAGGCCCTCGGTCTTCATGATATCGGTGTGCATGGCGCTGCCGTGGGAGAAAGGGCCGATGCCCTGTTTGACTCCATCTTCGTTGACATGGACCAGCAGCTCGAAATCATATTCCTTGGCCAGCCGGTCACGAAACTCGATCATCTCACGGAACTTCCAGGTGGTATCGACATGCATCAGCGGGAAAGGCAGTTTGGCCGGATAAAAGGCCTTGCGCGCCAGGTGTAGCATCACCGCCGAATCCTTACCGATCGAATAGAGCATCACCGGGTTTTCAAACTCTGCAACGACTTCCCGGATAATGTGGATGCTCTCCGCCTCCAATTGCTGTAGATGAGTGAGTTGAGTGCTCATTTAAATACCCTTCTGTTTATTGCTCTAAAAGTGCTTTGCAGTACGACGGATTATCGTTTGTGAAGTCCGCATTCCTTATGGTCTGGATGTTCCCACCACCAGCGCCCGGCACGGGCATCTTCGCCCGGTTGTACGGCACGGGTGCAGGGGGCACAACCGATCGATGGATAACCCATTTGGTACAAACGGTTGATCGGCAGACGCTGTTGCTGGATATAATCCTTCAGCTGTGACTCATCCCAGTGGCACAGCGGGTTCAGCTTGACGATATTGCCGTTTAGCTGATCTATTTCGAGGGCCTGCAAGTTGTTGCGGGTTGCTCCGTGCTCACGGCGCTGGCCAGTTATCCAGCCAGCACAACCTTTTAACGCCCGCTTCAGTGGTTCAACTTTGCGGATATGGCAACACTGCTGACGGTTATCCAGGCTGTCACGGAATGAGAACAGTCCCTTCTCCCGTTCTAGTTTTTCAACCGCAGCCTGGCAAGGGAAGTACCAGTCAATTTCAATGTCATAACGCAGGCGGATTGTTTCAGCGATTTCCAGGGTCTCTTCGTTAAGTCGACCCGTGTCAATGGCAAAAATCCGAACCTTTTGCCTCAATTGCTGTAGCAAGTCGATCAGGACGATATCTTCCATGCTGAACGAGCAGGCCAGAGCAACCGGCCCCTCGATGCAAACCAACCCTTTAGACAGGATTTCCTGTGGATCAGTGATTTCGTTGAGTTGTTCGCATTGTGATGTCAGGTCGACTGCTAGGTTCATTTTCTGCTCCTAAATGTAGTATTCCGGTTCCTGCTTTTTACGCCCGTAGGGGATACGGTTCCAGAGGCGCTCATGACCGAAATAGATGAAGAATTTAAAGATCGTGTCGGCAATCCCGATGGTTGCGGCAAACTCTCCTTTGCCGGTCAACACAAAAACGATGCCGGTGGTGATCAGGGTTGCCAAAAAGCGCCACGAGAGGGCTTTGGCGAGACTGCGTTGATTAGTGTCCATAATTGGTAGTCCGGTAGCACTGCTGTTTGCTGGTGAAAAGATTTTCGAGAATCTACAGTTCTTGAGTCTGACAGTCAAGATAAAAATAAAATAAATGTTGACTTGCTAGGTGTGTTTAAATATCTTCGTATCACAAAACAACATCTTATTACCTGAGTAGATAATTCGGAGAAGATCAATGGCTGTCGATGCTAAAGCGTTACGAATCGAGGGGATTTACCAGCAGAATGATGCCGGGCAGTTTATGCTGCGGGTTAAGCTTGCCAGTGGCCTGCTGTCAGTAGTTCAGGCTAATTCTCTAGCACGTTTGGGGCAGAAGTATGGTAGCGGGACTCTGCACCTGACCACTCGTGGGAGCATTGAGTTTCATGCCCTCGAATATGAACAGATCCCGTTGGTACAACGTGGCATGACAGAGGTTGGCCTTTTTTCCCGTGGTGCCTGCGGTGGTGCTGTGCGGGGGATCTCCTGCAGTACCGGTTTCGGTCGTGGCTTCAATCATTCCCAGGTTCTCGGCCGTAAGTTACTGATGTATTTCAGCGGAAACCCCTATTTTGAGGGGTTGCCCAAAAAATTCAAAATTGCTGTAGAGGCTGATTACAATGGCAGTCGGCATCTGATTCAGGATCTTGCGTTGGTGTATGTCGGCGAAGAGCAGGGCGAGGCACGTTACGATGTCTGGATCGGCGGCGGGTTGGGTCGCGCCCCGCAAGCAGCGATTCTTTATCAGCAGCAGGTTCCAGAGAAGGAGCTGCTGGCTTTGACCGAAGCTATCATCCGTGTATATGCTGCCAACGTTGAGCCGCCCAAGCGCTTGAAAACCTTGATTGCAAAAAAAGGAGAAGCTGGGCTCAGGCGACTACTGGACGCTGAACTGGCGACGACATCGCAAGTCTGTTTTTCCGATAGTTTCGATAAAACGGTTCTGCCGGTGTCCGGTGAGTGTGCAGACCTGAAACTGCTGGTGCCGGTGTTTGCCGGTGAGCTGCCGGCAGGCAAATTGGAGCAAATAGCCGGGGCTGCAACCGCTGCTGGGGTAGACTATCTGCTGGTCACTGCCGATCAGGATCTTGCACTGCTGCCGAACGACCAAGCCCGCCGGAAACAGCTTGTTGCAGCGTTAAGCACGGCAGGCTTCGCAGCACTCGATGAGCCACAGAGGGTGATGCGGATCTGTCCTGGCAATCACGAGTGTCGAATGGGACTGAGTGCGACCCGCGATCTGGCCAAACGGTTGCGTCAACATTTCACCTGTCGATTGAATGGTCATGAGTTGGCGATTTCCGGTTGTCCAAATTCCTGTGCTCAGCCGCAGCTGGCCGATATTGGTATTATCGCTTGTAAAAGAGGGGCCGGTGAGCACGATCGCTGCCGGTATGATATTTATCGGCGTACCAATGAAGAGCTGGGTATAAAGGTTGGCGAAAGTCTGACAGAAGAAGCGTTGCTGATACACTTTGAGGATCTGCTATAAAGGTAAGTCCATGTACCGAAAAATCTATTTAGACTACAACGCCAGCACCCCTATTGCTTCAGAAGCAGTTGAAGCGATGCGTCCCTTCCTGTCCAAGCATTACGGAAACCCTTCCAGTCCCCATTGGACGGGTGCGCCAGCAAAGGTTGCAGTGGAACGGGCGCGTGCTCAGGTCGCCGACCTGCTTGACTGTAATCCGACGGAAGTCATTTTCACCAGCGGTGGTAGTGAGTCGAACAACCACGCCATCAAGGGAGCATTTTTTGCTCACCGGGATCGTGGCGACCACATTATCACGACAGCGGTGGAACACCCGGCGACCCTCGCCCCCTGCCACTTTCTGGAGCAGTTGGGCGCGAAGGTCTCTATCCTGCCTGTCGATCATTTCGGACGGGTTGATCCAGACGACGTGCGCAGAGCGATCACGCCTCGTACCATTCTCATCACGGTGATGCATGCCAATAACGAAGTCGGAACGATTCAGCCGATCGCTGAGATAGGTGCCATCGCTCGGGAAGCCGGAGTGCTGTTTCATACTGACGCTGCCCAAAGTGTGGGCAAAATTGCCATGAGCGTGGATGCCCTCGGTGTTGATTTGCTCTCGCTTGCCGGGCACAAACTTTACGCCCCCAAAGGAATCGGTGCCCTTTACATCCGCGAAGGAACGCATATCGAGCCGTTTGTTCATGGTGCTGGACATGAGGAGGGCAGAAGAGCCGGGACTGAGAATGTCTTGCTTTCGGTGGCTTTGGGAGCAGCCTGTGAACTTGCTCGAAACTGGATCGATGCTCGGCAGATGCAAGAATTAAGAGAACGTTTCTGGCACAAGCTATGCGAAGCATTCGGCGATCAGGTCACACTCAACGGACACCCTGTTGAACGACTTCCCAACACGCTCAACGTCAATTTCATCGGTCGCAGTGGTGCTGAAATCTTGGGATTAATGCCGGAGGTTGCTGCCTCAACCGGCTCCGCCTGTCATGCAGGTTCTGTGACACTATCACCTGTTTTGGCTGCCATGGGCGTTCCAGTGGAGGAAGGGATGGGAGCAATCCGCTTCAGTCTTGGTCGCTCCACGACTTGGGAAGAACTGGAGGCGGTTCTGAAGCGTCTGCAGGCCACCTTGTCTGTAATCTGAGGCAGAAGACAGGACACGACTATTTACCCATCTTATATCAGTTGACCACTTACCATCAGGCGCAGGCAGGAAAAATTAGGCTTGCCGCGTTTTATTATCTTTCTCTTACCACCCCTGAACCATGAATCAAACCCTCGATAGACTTAACGATCCCGGGTGATAATGACCCCTGGATGACTTTTCGTACGGAAACCTTTATTATGTGATTTTTTTGGCTAAAACTCGGCCCGGATAAACAACCGCAGGTATCCTTC
>CALZLE010000184.1 GCA_945788205.1 uncultured Desulfuromonadales bacterium | reverse complement strand
GATTCTATCTTTTCTAGCGTTTGCGGGATAAGCTCACGGTTGTAAGGTGGATCGAGCAGGATAAGGTCAAAGGGCGCATCCGCTGATAATCGGGGCAAGGCCGCAACGACGTCCTGTTTGACAACCCGCAATTTGTTTTCCAGTTTGCAGCGCTTAGCATTTTCTTCAATCAGTCTTATCGCTTGAGGGCTTGAATCTACAGCCACAGCGGATTCGGCGCCGCGACTGAGCGCCTCCAGTGACTGAGCGCCACTGCCGGCAAAAAGTTCGAGGACTTTTAGCTCGTGAAAAGATCCGAGCCGGCTGCTCAATATGCTGAATACGGCTTCGCGGACGCGGTCCGGAGTTGGTCTGATGCCAGTTGCGGAAAAAGAAGCCAACTGTCGCCCCCGAGCTGTGCCGCTGATGATTCTCATGTTAATATTTATCTCCAAATTGAAGGTAGGCACACTTTGCCGAACTCAACGCTCAAGTTCAAGCACAATTCACGAAAGTCAGACTCATGGAAAACATCTGGTTGAATATCTGCTCTGTTCTGCTGATCTTTACCGTCGCAATTGTCAGCCCCGGACCAAATTTTATTTTTGTTGTTAATCGGTCGCTGACAATCTCCCGCAGGACCGGGATTTACTCTGCCTTTGGTGTCGCGACGGGGAGCGGCCTGTTTGCCATTGCTGGCCTGTTGGGATTGATTGTTCTGATCAATGCGCTGCCGTACTTTTCAATAGTTATCCGCTATCTCGGCGGAGCTTATCTCATCTATCTCGGGATTACTATGCTGCTCGATTATCGTCAGCTAGTAACCACTCAGAATAGCGCGCCTCAAATGTCTATGACAGGGTCTGCTGCTTATTGCAGTGGCTTGTTAACGAACCTGACCAACCCGAAAGCTTGGGCTTTCTATCTGAGTTTATTCACTTTGATCGTTGATAATGATTTTCCACATTGGGCCAAAATCTTTCTTGCTGTCGGTATGTTTTTGATCTCATTCAGCTGGTATTCCTTAATGGCTCTTTTAGTCTCTGACCGGCGCATAAAAGGGCGCTTCTTAAATTTTCAGCCGCTTATAAAATCGGTCCTCGGCTCGTTGTTAATTCTGCTTGGCGGAAAGCTACTTTTCCGTGGATAGTGTGTCATTTACTGTCACGGAGCTGCGATAGTCTTTTAGTAATTAAATAGCGAGAGTGCGAGGTGAATATATGCGAACAAATAATCTGGCCAGTTATGCGGCACAAAGTGAGCAAAGTCGGGGGCGTGCTCATGACGAACCATACAAGGACGAACGATTGGCTTATGAGCGTGATAGGGATCGCATTATTCATTGCGCGGCCTTTCGCCGGCTGGAGTATAAAACTCAGGTTTTCGTTAATCATGAAGGTGATTATTATCGTACCCGGTTAACGCACTCACTTGAGGTTGCACAAATCGCGCGGGGGATAGCCAGAAACCTGCACCTCAATGAGGACTTGGTAGAAACTCTGGCGTTGGCCCACGATCTTGGTCACACCCCTTTTGGCCATACCGGTGAAGATGTTCTCAACCGTCTAATGCAGGACTTTGGCGGTTTTGAACACAATCGTCAGTCATTAAGAATTGTCGAGACGCTGGAACATCGATATCCGGATTTTGATGGTCTAAACCTCAGCTGGGAGACGCGCGAGGGGATCATCAAGCACTCATCTGATTACGATTGCGCAGGCAATCAGGCGCTTGTTGACTATGCCCCCGAGCAACGCCCAACCTTGGAAGCTCAGATTATCGATCTGGCTGATGAGATTGCTTATAATAATCATGATATCGATGATGGCCTCAAGGCCGGTTTTATCAAGTTGAATGACCTGTCTCAGGTTCAATTGTGGCAGAGAACCTGGCTGAAGGTGGGCGAAAAGTTCCCCGGGCTTGATGAACGCCGGCGAACCTTGCAGACGATCAGTTATTTGATCGGTCAGTTAATTCATGATCTGGTCGACACAACAAAAGAGAAGCTATCACAATTGAATATTCAGTCACTTGATGATGTCCGCCGACAACCGATTAATCTGGCAACCTTCAGTCTGCAGATGCAGGAAGAGAACCGTGAGCTGAAGAGATTTCTCTATGCCAAACTATACAAGCACCATAAGGTTGAACGGATGCGTGTCAAAGCGGAGCGGTTTCTAACTTTGTTGTTTGAAAACTACGCTAAAACTCCGACATTGCTGCCGGAAAAATATCAGCAGCGCTTTGAAACCGTCGGGACCGAACGGGTTATCTGCGATTACATTGCCAGCATGACCGATCGTTATGCACAGGATGAATATAAACGTCTGTACGAACCGTTCGAGCGGGCTTAAAAGAAAATTCATTCCTGCCATTTACAAACGATACCGTTATTCGTAGTCTGTAAAGTTGTTCTGCAGTTTTCGTCATCATGAAGGAGTATCGATGAATTACGATACAGGCGCAGTTCTTTTCGCCTTTGGTCTGACCGTTTTTGCTGGGCTTTCTACGGGTATCGGAAGTGCTTTGGCTTTTTTCGCCAAAAGTACCAATACACGTTTTCTGACTGTTTCTTTGGGGTTTTCTGCTGGCGTCATGATTTATGTTTCGCTGGTAGAAATTTTTGTTAAAGCTCGAGACGCACTGACTGAGGTGGCAGGTGCCTTTCACGGCTATCTCTATACGACCCTGGCTTTTTTCGCCGGAATCTTTCTCATTGCACTTATTGATAAATTTGTGCCCAGCTATGAAAATCCCCACGAAATACGGGGTGTCGAAGAGATGGATGATGAGGAGCTACAGCGCCAAAAGCTCCATAGAATGGGTGTTTTCTCTGCTATTGCAATTGCCATACATAACTTTCCTGAAGGTTTGGCCACCTTTGTTGGTGGTCTGCAGGATCCGGCCTTAGGTATGAGCATTGCCGGAGCGATTGCGATTCACAACATCCCGGAAGGAATTGCCGTATCGGCCCCTCTGTATTATGCAACTGGCAGTAGAATAAAAGCCTTCAAGTGGTCTTTCCTGTCGGGATTATCTGAACCCATCGGTGCT
>CALZLE010000183.1 GCA_945788205.1 uncultured Desulfuromonadales bacterium | reverse complement strand
GTCCGCCAGAAATAGGCAGGACCGTCATAATTATTGTTGTGCTGAAATGTTTTACCACGGACTTTTGGCAATTTTTCAGGGGTTCCCACAAGTCCTGCATTACGAGAAAGGGCCACCTGATCTGGTGATCAAAATGGCCCTGAAAATCTCTTCAAAATGTGGTGATCGGCGGACGCGGTCAAAAAGTGTCTTATAGACCGTGACCAATAAGACATCTCCTAGGTTGAGTCAATCAGGATTGTTCACACACCCTGCATCAGGCTCACCAATTTATCCACTTTTTAAGCGCTCTGCCAGTTCTTCGATATGAGCGGGACCAACCTCACAACAGCCGCCAACAATTGTGGCACCGTGTTCGATCCAACCGTCCACAAAGTCCGCATAAGTTTTTGGTCCCAGGTTAGCGCGTTTTTCCAATACATCCACCGTAGCCCCCTTGCTCATGAAATCCTTCGTGATTTTCACAAATCCGTTGGCGTAACCGCCGATGGGAACGTATTGATTTGCCAACAAGGGGATCGCTTGATCCACTGCCTCAGGTACCGAGCAATTGACGAGCAGTGCTTCTATCTTAAATTCTTTGATCATCGGTAATATCGCTGTTACTGACTCCCCTGAACGGAGCTTCGAACCATCCTCGTCATCAACGGTAACGGCTAGCCAAACGGGTTTGTTCACGACCCTTGCGCCCATCACTGCCCCACGCGCCTGCTCAACCGATGACATGGTCTCACACAGGATCAAATCTACATAAGGTTCTTGTAAGTACGCAATCTCAGCATAAAGCTCAGCGGCTTCCTCTGCAGGCGGTGCAAGATCAGGTCGATAGGACCACCCTGTTGGCCCCATAGATCCAGCCACCAAGCCGTGCCCATGCTCATCCCGTGCTGAGACCGCAATCTTGCACGCCTGACGATGCAGTTCTGCGAAACGGTTCTCTGCGCCAAATGGCTTCAGTCGATCACGATGGATTGCATAGCTGTTTGTGGTGGCAATATCAGCACCCGCTGAGAAATAATCGATATGTACCGCTCGAACCAACTCGGGTGTATCCATTAAAATCTGTGTAGACCAGAGTCCTGTCGGCTTGTCCGATGAACGAGCCAGAAGTTCCTGACCCATGCCCCCATCCAGAAGCGTGATTTTCATAATGTCAACCTTGTCTAGTTTCTGTCAGGAAACGGCCTTTTTCCGCAATCTCGGCGTCAGTCTGCGGGCTTGCTTGTGCGACCGACCGATGTACGTCACCGCGCAATCCCTGGATTTCATTGACCTTGCGAAAAATTGCTCGTTTCCAAATCAGAAACTGACATTAGGCCCAACCGAGTTTCCGTATATGGTCTCCCCCTTGACAGCTTTATGAATATACGACATGTTTTTCTACTCGTCAAAGATGCCCATAAGTTGCTCCATCCATATCCTCAAAAGCAAATCATCAAACTTCCTGTGATTCCCACAATTCCTGCATTACGAGAAAGGGCCATTCGATCTGGTGATCAGAATGGCCCTGAAAATCTCTTCAAAATGTGGTGATCGCCGAACACTTCAAAACAGGCCATTTTTAAATTTAACTGTTTGATTTAAACCAATCAGCTTTTCCCGAAGGCGACCGCCGGAGAACCTCCCAGGCGCAGATCGTCAAGGAGCGCCCCTGAACTTATAGTGCAACGCCTCGGTTTGTTTCTGAGTGTGGCTCGAAAGCAGAATCAACTGCCTTATAAATTCAATGATACGTGGATCATTGATGTCGTTGTGGTCGTGGATGAGGTTCTTGTCGACATAGGTTATAAGGTATGGGTTCCGCCCGGCCGAGTTTTTGGTACGTTCTAGCACGACATCACCGACGGGGATGGTGCTGCCGCTGTCATCATTTCTCCAAAGGGCACTGGCTTCAATGAATGTCTGAACGCTTTCGGCAGCACTTGACAGCTTAAGTTCCTCACGCACGCGCTCGCTCTTCGGATACAGTAGGTGGGTACGATACGGCTCGAAATGGCCAACAGCAGTGATATTGGCCTTACTCTCGCTAATCGTTTCCATTTGGCCCGTGACCTGATTCAGGCGTTGGCGTTCATGTTCTTTTTCGAATAAGGTCGAGAACCAGCGGCCTATAGGGAAGAATATTTTGGTGGCTTTATCATTCTCTGATGTCAACACCAGTAACACCGGCAGTTGCGATTCAAAATAGTGACGACGCTCTGCAGCCATGTCGCTCAGCGGTGTTAACAGGTTGGCCTCAAACGCCGGATTGATCAATACTACGAGATTCCCGAAACCGGCGACGTCTGATTTAAGACCGGCCGGGCCTTTAGTTTGGATAAAACGGTTCTCGAAAATCTGAACCAACGCAGAATGCACGACGGCGCCGCCGAAACTGTGCCCGACAACCACGAGTTTTGTGTTGCTGGCACACTCTGAATCTTTGATTTGGCTAGAGGCCTGGTTCTCTTTGCACGCAATGCTATCCTTGGTTTCTTTAATATCTTCCAGTCGACTCAAAACCTCGGTAACACCACCGTGCCCTACTTTCTGGGCGGTGTTTTTTCGATCCCAAAAGGTGGTTTCTTTAAGAAGAGGCACCCACATCGATTTACCTCGCCAGCCCAGATAGATCCCGACCACTTTACGCACCGGGCGCCCAACTTCTTTGGCGAGATAGGCTTCAGTATCACTTAGGCTGGCCAACACTTGACGAAAGGTATTGATGTTGGAGTCGTCAGGCTTTGCACTGTGTTTCCAGCCATGAACAAACACCACTATTAGCAGGTCGTGGGTGCTAGATTCTTCCAGTAGTTTCGACCAAACCGCATCCATCTGATTGCGTTTCCAAAGTTGTCCCTGGTCGTCAAATTCAATAAAACCGAGCAAATAGCTATTGCCGTTGTCGCTCGAAAGTTGCTGGAGCGCGTGCAGATAACATTTATTAGGAGCAT
>CALZLE010000182.1 GCA_945788205.1 uncultured Desulfuromonadales bacterium | reverse complement strand
CGGTGGCGGTGGAACCTGTGCCCAGTGCACGGTGAAGATCAAGTCGGGTGGCGGCGATATTCTGCCGACCGAGACCGCGCACATCAATAAGCGCGAAGCAAAAGAGGGCTATCGGCTCTCCTGTCAGGTCAACGTCAAGCAGGATATGGAACTGGAGCTACCGGCGGAGATTTTCTCGATCAGTAAATGGACCTGTCGCGTTCGTTCTAACGAAAGTCGCTCGACCTTTATCAAGGAGCTGGTGCTGGAACTGCCGGAAGGTGCCGATCTTGATTTCCGCGCCGGCGGCTATATTCAGATCGAAGCCGATCCACATGTCACTGAGTACAAAGCCATGGAAATCCCCGATCTTTTCAAGGAGGATTGGGACAAGTTCGATATCTGGCAGTATCGTTCCGAGGTCAAGGAGCCGATCATGCGCGCTTACTCGATGGCGAATTACCCGGAGGAAAAGGGAATCGTCATGCTCAACGTGCGAGTCTGTCCGCCGCCACCACAGGTGCCTGACGCCCCTCCGGGACAGATGTCCTCCTTCATCTTCAACCTCAAACCGGGCGACACCGTCGAGGTCTCCGGGCCTTACGGCGAGTTTTACGCCAAGGAAACGGATGCCGAGATGGTCTTTATCGGCGGCGGTGCCGGGATGGCGCCGATGCGCTCGCATATTTTCGACCAGTTCAAACGACTCAATTCAAAACGGAAAATCTCTTTCTGGTACGGGGCACGGAGTCTGCGCGAGGCCTTCTACGTCGAGGAATTCGATGAATTGGCGGTGAAGCATGATAACTTCGAGTGGCATCTGGTGCTCTCCGAACCGCTGCCGGAAGATAACTGGACCGGCGCCGTCGGATTTGTACATCAGTACCTGTACGACAACTACTTACTCAAACATCCAGCCCCGGAGGACTGCGAGTACTACATGTGCGGCCCCCCGATGATGAACAAGAGTGCTGGTGACATGTTGTATAATCTGGGTGTGGAAGAGGAAAATATCCTCTTTGATGATTTCGGGATTTAGGGAGCTTAAGATGCGCTTTGAACAGACGCGAACCATTCTGCAAAAACTGGCTCCCGCTTATCATCGCCGGGTCAGCGACGATTTTCAACAGCTGGCCGAAAGCGAGGTGTCGCCACGAGTGGAGTTGATGCTCGATTACCTGATTGATCACGAAGAGCACCGAGCGTTGGCGTTGGGTGAGTTCTGTCGGGGGGCATCACACAAAGTTCTGGAGCATTGGCTGAAAGGTCTGGAACGTAATTTTCCACAAGTGCCAGACGGGCTGCTTGGGGAGTCGACCCGTAGCGATCTTGATCAGCTGATCAAAGCGGCTGTCGGTTATAAACAGGTTCTGATCGATTATTTTCAGTACGCTGCCGAACACTGCACCGATAAGCAAACCGGCAGCCTGTTTGAAAAGCTGAGAAGCCAGGAAGATAAGGCGATGAAGCGGATGATCCGGCATGCGCAGGGGCTGGCTGATTTATAGTATGCGGCGCTATTTCTCTTTCTTTCTTTGCGGTCTTCTCCTTCTCCTGAGTGCGTGCCAACGGCAGGTTGAAACACTGCACCTTAACGGTGCGACAATGGGGACGACTTGGTCGGTTGCGCTGCATTCTCTGCCGGACTCTGTTGATCCGGTGGAGTTGAAACTGCAGCTACAGGCGCAGCTCGATCAGATTAATCGACTGATGTCGACTTACGATCCCGATTCTGAGATTTCCCGTTTCAACGCACATAATAGCAGTGATTGGTTTCCCCTCTCCGCAGAAACCGCTGACGTCATTGAACTTTCATTGCTGATCAGCCGGCTGACGGGCGGCGCTTTCGATATCAGTGTTGGTCCGCTGGTTGAGCTTTGGGGCTTTGGTGCCAGTGAGCGGCGCCAGCAGCTGCCTACAGACGAGCAGGTGGCCGAGCAGCTGGCGAAGGTTGGTTATCAGAGCTTGAAAATACGTCAGTCTCCGGCGGCAGTTCGTAAGCAGAAGCCGTTATTGCGTATCGACCTTTCAGCCGTGGGCAAGGGTTACGCGGTTGATTTGCTCGCAGAAATGTTGAATCGCCGGAAAATTGGAAATTATCTGGTCGAGGTCGGAGGAGAACTGCGGATTGCCGGGAAACGCAATGATGCTACGCTCTGGAAAATTGCCATCGAAAAACCGCTTGAAGGGGTGCGGGAAGTAAAAACAATCTTTCCGCTGACTGACATCGGCCTGGCGACTTCCGGCAACTACCGAAATTTTTATGTCGAAAATGGGCAACGTTACTCGCACACCATCGACCCGATCAGCGGCCAGCCGATCCGTCATAAGCTGGCTTCAGTCACAGTGCTCGACCCGGACTGTGCGCGGGCCGATGCTTTAGCCACGGCGTTGATGGTCCTGGGAGAGGAGAAAGGGCGCATATTGGTTGAGCAGAACCGTATTGCGGCCTATTTTCTGATTCATCAGGATGAGTCTTTCATTGAATATAGCAGCCCGGCTTTTGAAAGTTTTCTTAGGCAGGTGCAGCTGTGAAACTGTTTGCCATTGCCCTGCTGTTTTTTCTCCTTGCCTTTGCTGGATTGGCGGTCGGATTAATTTTTCGCCGTCGGGGGCTCCGCGGCGGGTGCGGTCATGCCCCGAATCAACAGCACGATTGCCACTGTGAGTCCGAACTGGATAAGGGCCTGCATGGGCAATGCGACGAAAAACAAGAGTGCTGCGAAAAATCGGACCGCGTTTGAAGGGAGAGACTCCCCAACTTAGCTTTGCTGTTCTCTTTCTGCTTTGCAGGCCGCCTTATGGCGGTACATGTTGTCATCTGCGACAATCAGAAGCTGTTTGGCGTTGTCAGCGTCATCCGGGAAATGGGCTACACCAATCGCCCCGCCGAGGCAGGTGACGGTCTCTCCGGTTGCTTGCAGGGGCACATTGAGGGCCTGTTCTATATTGCCCCTGATCGGGGACAGATCATCGCTGGATTGGACATCCACCAGCAGCACGACAAATTCATCACCGGCGTAACGGGCCACGAGATCTCGCTGGCGAAGATGTGTCCGTAAGCGCAGCGCGATTTCTATCAGTGCCTGATCGCCGGTATCATGCCCAAATTGATCATTGACCATTTTGAAGTCGTTGATGTCGATAAACATAACAGCAAATGATCGCTTGCTCTTTGCATGCCGCTCGATGGCAGCATTAAGGCTCTGCTCGAACGCATATCGATTCGGCAGGCCGGTCAGATGATCGGTTTGCAGGCGATATTGCATTGCCTGAAAACTTTTTGCCAGAGTGCCGATTTCATCGTTCCGACGAATATTGAGCGGTTCTTCCTGCTGGCCGCTACCGACCTGATTGGCAACAATTGAAAGCTGTTTCAGATCGGCGGTCACCCAGTTGAGAATCGCCAGGCCGATAAAGACCACCACGATTGTCGCCAGGATACCCAGAATGATGGTGCGCATCACATTGCTGCTGATTCCGCCCATGAAGTCGCGATCGGGTAGCGCGACGACATTGATCCATTCTAGCCCTGCATTGTCCTGAAAGACGGCAAAAGCTACATTGATTTTCTCCCCCCGGCTGTCGGTGAAAATGGTGGTCTTTGTTTCACCTGCCAAACTGAGAGAAAGTTCCGGTTCAATCTGCTGGTAAATTTCGGTGAGTAACGGATGGCCGCTGTCCGCGGCGTTCACCCTGACATTCTTGCCATCGGCAGAACGTTTGACGTTCGGGCTGGAAGATGAGGCGATCAGTTGGCCGTCCGGCTCAAGAATAAACGCCAGCCCGTTCGGCGAAATATCGATACTGCCGACAAAATCGTTCAGCGCACGCAGTGGCATGTCGGTAGCGACGACACCTTTTAATTCTCCATTTTTGTCGAGCACCCGTCTTGCGCGGGTTGCGACCAGGTCCTGAGTCCCAAAGTCGATGTAGACCGAAGTCCAGATATCTTGTGAACTCGATTGCGCCGCCTGAAACCAGGGGCGAGTGCGGGGATCAAAAAGCGCTTTTTCCGTCGACTCATATTCTGGGGTCCCGTTGATACCGTCGATCCGATAGCGGTTGCGATGTTCTTCCGGGAAGTATTTAACCCGCAGCTCACCCTCCTCATAAGAGCGCCGGTAAAGACCGATCGCCTGACCTTCTAGGTTGCCGTAGTAAACATAGTTGTTGGGATCGATATGCAGAGAGGTTGAGATCCAGAAACGGGTCCGGATGTCATCTAAATCTACTTCGATAGCTTTTGGCGCCAACATACCGTTGGGAAATGCTGCCTCCAAAGTCGCGACCGAACCGACCACATGCCGGTCGATGGCTTGACCGATCCGGTCGACAGTTTCATGCATCAGGTGATCTGAAACGGTTCGGACCGCTTGGCTGCCAGTCTGGTAGGAGAGCGCACCGATAGCTACGGCGAGTACGATAACCAGCGCAACATAGGGAAAGATCAGGACAGTGCGTAGAGACGGGTTCGGCATCTGGTGGCCTGTCAATCAGGGTTCAACAGGGGTTCTGTGCGATCGTTAATGCTGAGCAACTCGCTCGGTCAATATATGATAGCAAGACATTTCAGGTTTACCATATTCCGGGTTGTGAATGAAAGGATTGCTTCGGGGAAATATTATTTCTTGATTTTTTAAGCCGGCAGCTCCCTTGCTGTAAAGGGAGCTGCCGTTTGCTTTGCTGCTAGTCTTTCTCGGCGGCATTCCAGCCTGCGAGAACGGCCTTGAGGTTGGTTTCCAGCATGGCCGGTTTTTTGAAGGTTTCACGCAGGAAATTTTCCAGATCGGACAACTGGAACATACCGGTTTTCCGGGCAACAAAACCGAGCACCACAGCATTGGCGGCTTTTACGGTTCCGGCGTCCGAAGCCAAATCGGTCGCAGGCAGGGCATAGACTTGACCCTTAAGGTTGTCTGGAACTTGATCGATCAGCGAACTGTTGTAGATGATCAGGCCCTCTTCCGGGACCAGCGGCCCGAATTTTTCGAGTGATGGACGGTTCAGTGCTACCAGCACGTTCGGACTTTCAATCGCCGGCGAACCGATCGCTTTTTTTCCGACCACGACCG
The DNA here is from genome assembly GCA_945788205.1 of uncultured Desulfuromonadales bacterium. Taxonomy (GTDB): domain Bacteria; phylum Desulfobacterota; class Desulfuromonadia; order Desulfuromonadales; family Geopsychrobacteraceae; genus Malonomonas. Next base: position 7,293 of record CALZLE010000182.1, on the reverse strand, counting down.
AACAGTTGGCAACGCCGCCGCGCATTTCCGGACCGTAAGAGGGCAGCCAGGTGACCTCCATGTTTTGTTCCATCGACATCTGCGCCATCATCATGCCCAGAGACAAGATCCCCTGGCCACCGAAGCCGGCGAACTTGAAGCGCAGTTCGTCCTGCAGCATTTCAATCTTCTGGCTGGTGTCCTCATCATCGGTAGTCAGGCCGAGCTGGTCGGCAAGAGCTTCGAACTCGACCCGCTCAGCAAGGCGTATTTGTGCCTCACGTTGATCGGCGACATCTTTTATTACGCCGATCGGATACTGTTTGCAGACCACCTCATCAATCCAGTCGCAGGCCTCTTTCGACTCTTTTTTCCAGTTGGTCGGGCACTGAGAGAGAACCTCGATAAAGGCGTAACCCTTTTTATCCCGTTGAATTTCAAGGCCCCGCTTGATGACCTTGACCGCTTGCCGGACGTTGCGTGGGGTGTTGACAGCAACTCGAGCCGAAAGCACAGGTGCTTCCAAACCCGCGACCATTTCAGCCATCTTCAGCGGGTGACCGTCGTTGAGAACCGTACGGCCAGTTGGTGATGTCGTCGAGGTCTGATCGATCAGCGTGGTCGGGGCCAATTGGCCGCCGGTCATGCCGTAGATGTTGTTGTTGACGAAGAAGACGATCATGTTCTCGCCACGGTTAGCGGCGTGGATGGCGTTGCTGGTCCCGATCGCTGCCAGATCGCCGTCGCCCTGGTAGGAGATGGTGACACTGTCCGGGTTAGCACGGCTGACGCCGGTGGCCACCGCCGAAGCGCGACCGTGAGCTGCTGAGACACTGGCGCTTTCGAAGTAGTAGTAGATAAAGACGCCACAACCGACTGGACCGACAAAGATAGTCTGGTCCTGCAGGCCGAGTTCGGCGATCTGATCAGCAATGATCTTGTTCAAGGTGCCGTGACCGCAACCGGGGCAGTAGTGAGTGGTCTTCTGCATGCTCGGCTTGCGGGTAAAGGTGTCGAAGAAGGCCGGTGATTTCTCAAATACTTTAGTCATTTTTTGCCTCCTGCACTAACTTCTCGGCTTGCTCAACCAGCTCACCCAACTCCGGCAGGTTGCCGCCAACTCGGCCGTAATGCTTTACATTGTGACCCGGCAGCGACAGACGGACATCCTCAACAAACTGACCGCGACTCAACTCGACCGACAGTACCGGAACGCCCGGTTTAACGACCTCTTGATAGGTCTTGCTTGGGAACGGCCAGAGGGTCTGTGGGCGGATCAGGGTGGCGTCGATACCGCACTCGTTGAGTTTATCGACAACGCTGCGTAGCATCCGGCCGGTGATGCCGTAGCCGGTCAGGACGATATCTGGAACATCGGCACCGTAGACTTCGGCCTTGGCTTCCTGTTCAGTAATCTCGGCGTACTTGGCGTGCAAATTGTTGATGTGCTCTTCCATGTCATCGAAATCGAGATAGATGGAAGTGACCAAGTTGTCGTTACTCTCTTGCTTGGTATCAAGCGCCCAAGGTTTTTCGGAGCGATGAGTCTCAACTTCGCGGATGTCGATCGGCTCCATCATCTGGCCTAATGTGGCGTCGGTCAGGATAAACACCGGACTGCGCCATTTATCAGCCAGATCGAAGGCTTCGATGCTCATCTTGTAGGTTTCTTCGACCGAAGCCGGCGCGAGAACGATGGCGCGGTAATCACCGTGACCACCACCTTTGACCACCTGAAAGTAATCACTCTGTTCAGGACCGATGTTACCGAGACCCGGACCGACACGCTGCACGTCAACGATAACGCAGGGCAGTTGGGCACCGGCCAGATAGGAAATACCTTCCATTTTTAAACTGATGCCGGGGCCCGAGCTGGCGGTCATAACGCGCTGTCCGGAGGAGGCTGCACCAAAGACCATGTTGATCGCACCGACTTCACACTCAGCTTGAACAAAGACCTTACCAAGCGGCAGGAAGTGCTCACTGGCGGAGTGCGCGATTTCACTTGCCGGGGTGATCGGATAGCCATAGTAGGCATCGCAACCGGCCACGAGGGCGCCGATGACGACCGCCTCGTTTCCTTTAACCAATTTTTTCAAAACAGTTACTCCTGTTATTTTTCATGGAGGTTCCCTCTCCCGGGGGAGAGGGCTAGGGTGAAGGGGGCTTTTCGATATAGCGCTATGCCCCTCATCCGGCCTTCAGCCACCTTCTCCCCGAGGGAGAAGGAACTCTTAAGGTTTTTTGACGGTGACCGCACCCGGCTCCGGGCAGATCAGGTAACAGTTGGCGCAGCCGATACAGCCGTCTTTGGCAACCACGGTGGTCGGGTAGCCGAGCTCATTGATTTTGTCGGAGGCTTCCAGAATATCTTTCGGGCAATGGATGATGCACAGGCCGCAGGCCTTGCATAGCTCCTCATGGATAATGACTGATGGTTGTTCTTTTTCCTGCTTTTCTTCCACGTTATCCTCACTCATCGAATACTTTGGCATCAATACCGAGCTGCTCGGCTGCCAACTCGCGCAACTTGTACTTCTGAATTTTCCCGCTCGCTGTCATCGGGTAGGCATCAACAAAGATGACATGCTTCGGTTTCTTATAGGGTGCGATGCGGCTGCGGGTAAAGTCAATGACGTCCGCCTCGGTCATATCCGCGCCTTCTTTTTTGATGATAAAAGCACCGACCACTTCGCCGTATTTTTCGTCCGGAATACCGACCACTTGCACGTCGAGAACACCCTCCATCGTGTAGAGGAATTCTTCGATCTCGCGCGGATAGATATTTTCGCCACCACGGATGATCATATCCTTGATCCGGCCGGTGATCTTGTAGTAACCGTCGGCGTCGACCTCAGCTTGATCGCCGGAGTGCAGCCAGCCGTCAGCATCGATCGCTTCTTCGGTTCGCTCCGGCATCTTGTAGTAGCCCTTCATGACGTTGTAGCCACGGCAGCAGAGTTCGCCCGGTTGACCGACACCGCACTCGTCACCAGTTTCTGGATCGAGCAGCTTGACCTCGATCTCCGGCAGGGCGGCGCCGACGGTGCCGGTGCGCTGGGCGACCGAATCATCGGTGCGGGTCTGGGTGATCACCGGTGACGCTTCGGTCAGGCCGTAGGCGATGGTGATGTCGGTGCAGTTCATCTGCTCCATCACCTGACGCATGGTTTCTTCCGGGCAGGGTGAACCGGCCATGATCCCGGTGCGCAGGCTGCTCATGTCGAACATCTCGAACATCGGATGGGCCAGCTCGGCGATGAACATGGTTGGTACGCCGTAGACTGCGGTGCACTTTTCTTTCTGCACCGCCGCCAACACCAGTAGCGGTTCGAACTGCTCCAGTGGCACCAGCGTGGCACCGTGGGCCAGGGCAGCCATCACGCCGAGCACGCAGCCGAAACAATGAAACAGCGGGACCGGCAGACAGATGCGATCGGCTTCGCTGAACTTTTGCCGCTCGCCGATGTAGTAACCATTGTTCAGAATGTTGAAGTGGCTGAGCATGACCCCTTTCGGGAACCCGGTGGTTCCTGAGGTGTACTGCATGTTGACCACTTCGTGAGCGTCCAGCGAAGCCTTGACCTTGTTGAAGCGCTCATCGCCACACTGGCTGCCGAGCAGCATCAGCTCGCGGGTGTTGAACATGCCGCGGTGCTTCTCCTGGCCGATGAAGATGACGCTGCGCAACTCCGGGAAACGCTCGCTCTTCAAGCGGCCACGCTGACAGGTCTTCAGCTCCGGGATCAGTTCGTTGACCGTATCCAGATAGCTGTGATCGCGGAAACTGTCGATGATCACCAGGGCGGCCAGATCGGCCTGCTTAACCACGTATTCCAGTTCGAAGCTGCGATACTGGGTGTTGATGGTCACCAGCACGGCGCCGATCTTGGCGGTGGCGAACATGAAGGTGGTCCAGTCAGGCACGTTGGTCGCCCAGATGCCGACGTGATCGCCTTTGCCGATGCCGGTCGCCAACAGCCCCTTGGCCAGATTGTCGACCCGCTCGTTGAACTCGGCATAGGTCCAGCGCAGATCACGGTCAGGGTAGACAATGAACTCATGGTCAGGCAGGTGCTTGACCTGTTCCTCAAAGTAGGCGCCGATGGTCTTTTTTGTATAAGGCATGGCGGGCTCCTAGCAGGGGGCGTAGACGACGGCCAGAATCTTTGCGGTTTGATCCCCTTTGGCGTGGACATCGTGCGGCACGATCGAGTCGTAGTAGATACTCTGGCCCGCTTCCAGTTCGTAGGTGGTCTTGCCGTAGTTGATCTGGATGGCGCCTTCGAGTACGTAGATGAACTCTTCCCCCTCATGACCGGACAGTGGTGGGGTATTGCCAGTGCGCGGCTTGACGTCGATCATGAAGGGTTCCATGTGACGGTCTTTTTTACCGGCAGCCATCGAGTAAAAATCGAGGCTGCTGCTGGTTGCCTTTGGGTCTTTGCCGGAGAAGCGGATGACGCTGGGGGCCTCGCTGCTGTCGAATACGGCCGGGCCTTCAACCGGATCATCATCCATGAAAGTGCCGAGGCGTACGCCGAGGGCGCGGGAAAGCTCCATCAGCGGAGTCAGCGAGGGAACCAGGGCGCCGTCTTCAATCTGCTGGATCTGCTCGGTGTGGCATTGGCTCTGCTCGGCCAGCTGTTCGATGCTCATCTCTTTCGCTTCACGCAGTTGCCGGACCTTTGCTCCAATCTTGTTTTTCGCTGACATGGCAATTCTCCTTGAAAACTCTGAATTTTAGATCAAGATTTTTTATTTTCTCATAATCCTTCTCCCTTGGGAGAAGGTGCCCTTAGGGCGGATGAGGGGGCTTTTCGTCGTGGTTTCCCCTCACCCCAACCCTCTCCTTTATGCCCGCAGTTTGGGTGCCGAGGAGAGGGAGTTGTTTTTTAGTTTTTACCCGTCGATTGGCCGCTGGTCATCGATCACTTTACCGTCATTGGCCAGGGTGCCTGTGTTGCACAGCACAACCTCGGCGCGCAGCTTGGTGACCTCTTGAAAACTATTGATCAGAGCCTGTGACAGCTCCGGCTGCTCCAGCGTTTCTGTCTCGACCTGGAAGCAGGCGTCGTCCAGCCCCTTCTCGTTGCGGGTCACCACCAGTCTGCCTTTACCGACCCCTGAATGGCGTGACAGCACGGTAGCAATCTGGCTGGGATGGACAAACATCCCGCGAACCTTGGCTGATTGATCGGCGCGGCCCATCCAGCCTTTGATGCGGCGATTGGTGCGGCCGCAGGGGCTTTCGCCAGCCATAATTGCGGAAAGGTCGCCGGTGGCAAAGCGGATCAACGGGTAGTCGGCATCCAAGCAGGTGACGACCAGCTCGCCGACTTCACCATCTGCAACCAGATCGCCGGTGCCGGGGCGGACGATTTCAACGATCACGCCCTCGTCTATAATCATTCCCTGATCAGCTGCCGTTTCGTAAGCAATCAAACCGAGGTCTGCAGTGGCGTAACACTGGACCGCTTCGATTCCGCGACAAGTAAATTCCTGACGCAGCTGCGGCGGGAAATATTCACCCGATACCAACCCTTTAGAAAGCGAACTAAGGTCTAGCCCGAGCTCCTCCCCCTTGTCAAGAATGATCTTTAAAAATGAGGGGGTTCCGACGTAAGCCTGAGGTCGCAGATCGGCGATGGTGCGGGCCTGCTGTTCGGTCTGACCGGTGCCTGCCGGGAAGACAGCGCACCCTAGTGTGAAAGCGCCGCTCTCGACCATCGCTCCGGCCGGGGTGAAATGGTAGGAGAAACAGTTGTGCAGTAGATCGCCGAAACGAACTCCGGCGGCGAAAAGGGCCCGGGCAAAGCGCCAGCCATCTTCACGTTTCGTTTCCGGTTCGTAGATCGGTCCCGGTGAAGCGAACAGCCGCTTCAGGTTTGGCGGCGTCAGCGTCGCCAGCTTGCCGAAGGGGGGCTGCTCCTGTTGCAGCGTCTGTAGCTCGCTTTTGCGCGTCACCGGCATTTTGGCCAATGTCGCCACGTCGATCTGCTTCAGAGCGGTAAAGCCGGCCAGTAACTCTTTGTAGTACGGGGATTGGTCGATGGCCTGGTTGATGGTTTCAGCCAGCTGGGCGAACTGTTGCTCGGCTCTCTCTTGAGCGCTGCGGGTTTCCAAGGCGTCGTAAAATGTCGACATGGGTGCTCCTTGCAAAAGGAATATCGCGGTGTGGTGTGCGATTAGAGGACTACAGCCAGCGCTTGCGTCGCTTGTATGACTTGAGGTTTTTGAAGGAGCGCCGCTCCTCGCCGCCACCGAGGTAGAACTGTTTGATATCTTCATTATTGAGCAATTCGTCACGGGTGCCGTCGAGCACGATCTTGCCTGACTCCATAACGTAGCCGTAGGTCGCGTGCTTGAGCGCGATATTGGCATTCTGCTCGACCAGTAGCATGGTGATGCCCTGCTCCCGGTTGATCGTTTCGATGATGCCGAAGACTTCCTTAACCAAGAGGGGGGAGAGTCCCATCGATGGCTCATCGAGGAGCATGACTTTGGGGCGGGCCATCATGGCGCGACCGATGGCGAGCATCTGCTGTTCGCCGCCGGAGAGATAGCCAGCCAGGCCAGTGCGCTCTTTAAGCCGTGGGAAGTAGTGATAGACTTTCTCGATGTCGCTTTTGACTTCTTTGTCTTTGCGGGTATAGGCGCCGAGACGCAGGTTCTCGTGGACCGTCATGTCGCCGATAATCCGCCGCCCCTCCATGACCTGAAAGATTCCCTGCCGGACGATCTGCTCCGGAGCACTGTTGGCGATATCTTCGCCCATGTACTGGACGCTGCCGCGGGTGACCTTGCCGTCCTCAGTTCCGAGCAGCCCCGAGATCGCCTTGAGGGTCGTCGACTTGCCGGCACCGTTGGGACCAAGGAGGGTGACAATTTCCCCCTTTGGCACCTCGAGGCTGACGCCGCGCAGCACCAGGATGACCTCGTCGTAAACCACCTCGATGTTGTTGAGAATCAGCAGTGGTTCGCCAACCCCGATCTTTTCAGCAACGTCAGTCACGTGTTTCTCCGGTTAAGCATTAATTGAGTGGGGCGGCGTATGTACACCGCCCCATAGATAAATATTTTACTACCAGCCGAGCCATTCAGCGCGGCGTGGCACCTCTACCGTGGTCTGCTTTTCCATCTTGAAATCGCCATCGTTGAACTGGCTTTTATAGACGGAGACCAGGGTTGTTCCGCGATGATCTTCGCTGGTCCAGGTTGAAGGAAGACAGACGCCTTCGAGTCCTTCAGGGACGTAGCTTTTCATCTGCTCCATTTCGGCCTTGATCGCGGTTCCGTCGAGCTTCCCCTTTT
>CALZLE010000181.1 GCA_945788205.1 uncultured Desulfuromonadales bacterium | reverse complement strand
TGCCAAAATGTTTAATAGTTCTTGGGCAGGTTTTTTTTCAATTTCATAGAATTCAACTAAATCTCGAAAAAATTCATTAGTTGTACAGTAATTTTCAGCTTCTGCCACTGGAACTCTGAATAAATAAAAAGTAAGAATTAAAGCTGAAAATAAAATCAAGATTAAGGCCTTTATGCACATTTGCGTCTCTTCTTTAATGAAGTCAATAGCCAACAGCAATATTTAGTGGCCAGGAGACCTCTTTTAAACTTCCCCGCCTGCTGGAGGATCGCTTGTGTCGTCTAATTGATATGATACCATGAAAATAAGCCAACGAATGGGGGGATTTAGGTAGAGGACTGTGCTTTGGTGGAGGCCCGGGCAAATGCTTAGAGCTGCTCTAGCTGTTTTTCTCTTATTTTCATGTGCTTTTAGCGGTGCAGCGTTCGCCCTCGAAAAAGAATATGAGATCGCTGTGACCAATGGAGCCCTGGAGATTGATCAGGGCCACTATCTCGAGGCTATCGATCTGCTCACCCAGGCGATTCAGCTCAAACCTTCCGACCCCCATGCCACCCTGCTTCTCGGAATTGCTTATTCGCGGGCAGGAAAACCCGCCGAGGCCGAACTGGCCCTTAGTGAATCGCTCCGCCTTGCGCCCGAAACCCCGAGGGCCCTTTTTGAGTTGGGGGTCCTTTATTACCATCGCAATGAACTCCAAGAGGCCGAGGGGTATTTTCAACAGGTCATCGAAAATGCACCCCAAAAAGAACTTGTAATCGCCGCCAGTAAATATCTGGAAGTCATCACTTTTCGTGGGTTTACTGAAAAGAAGCCGTATTCTTTAGGGTTTATAGCAGGGCTTGAATATGACTCCAACGTCATTCTCGAACCTGATGATCCTCTTGTCGGGGGCAGACAAGAAGAAAACTGGCGGGGGCTGTTCAATCTCGATGGGCATTTGTTCTTTCTTGATACCGAGCAGCTGGCCGGAAAAATCGGATATTCCTTTTATCAAAGTGTTCATGACACTCTGACGGACTTTAATGTCCAGCAGCATAAAGCCACGCTGGTGGGAGAGTGGCGCCCCGGCAAGCAACTGCAAGCGGCGCTTAAATATCACTTTGCCCACACCCGCGTAGGCGAAGACCACGAGCTTTACGGAAACACACACCTGGTCGGGCCCACCGCGACCTGGCTGCATACCCCCAATTGGGCCACCGAATTTTATTACGCCCATGAATTCAGAAGATTCTTTAACACCGATATCTTTTCCTTTAACACTCAGAGAAGCGGCGACAAAGATACTGTCGGCATTTCCGAGAAATTCAAAATTGCAAAAGTAACGGGCCTCAGTATCGGTTACGTCTTTGACTATGTTTCGGCGGATGAGAAGTTTTGGGGGTACAGGGGACATAAAGGGGTTTTGAAGCTGGGTTCATCCTTTGGCAGATTACACCTGTTTCTCGCGGCCTCCTACCACGACCGAAACTACCAGGATGAATTTCCAGGCTTTGGCAGAGAGCGCCATGACCAGATGCAGGAATACTCGGCCACGCTCATGTGGATTCCCACCCAGCGAATGAGCATCAGGCTTTCTGAACTGTTCATCAACAACAACTCGAATATCAGCGATGCAGACTACCACAGAAACATCGCCGGACTTCATTTTGAGGTAAGGCTATGAGACTGCTGAACTCTCTATGTGTGTTAATGATGGCTCTTTTCGGTGCCCCGGTTTTGACTTGGTCGCAAGCAGAGGAGGCGGGGCAAATGATCGATGTCAAACGGAACGTCTTTTACGTGCGTGCCCAGGCAACCTCCAAGGCCGAGAAATATATGGATTTGTTGGATGATGACAATGTTTATACCCAGCAGTTGTCGAGGGCCAAGATCAAGTTCGTTGACGAGAGCCTGCTGACCCTAGGCCCCATGAGTCGTTTGTTTGTCAGGGAATACAGGTATAGCACGAAAGAAAAGCGCGCGAGTGCCGTATGTGAGCTTCTCGACGGGAAATTGAGGCTGGTGGTGGGCAATGCAAATTTCAAGGTCGTTACACCAACTGCCATGGCGACCGCCGAAGGGACGGTCCTGGTTGTCTGGTACGACAGTGCCACAGGCATATCCAGCATAACTGTTGTTGAAGGGCAAGCCCGGGTGGAGAATCGGGATAAGGCCGTCTTAGGTACCCAGGTATTGACTGTCGGGCAGATGACCCAGGTCCCCATGGGTGAGCCTCCTGGCAAGCCCGAGCCAATCACCTCATTTGCAGAGACGCAAATCATGGCAGATGTATTGATGCCAACCTTGCCCGATCCTGTGACTCCACTCGTTGAGCATTTGCCGGTGAACACGGATTTAACCTTGGAGACCGAAGTTCCGGGGGAAGAGCAACCCATCATTCCAACGACCGAAGTCGGTATTGAACTGGGTTTTCCAACAACTGAAGTGGGTATCGGATTGGATTTTCCGACGACCGAGGTCGGTATTGAGTTGGATTTTCCTCAATGAGCTGCCTGTAATCACACAACAAAGACAGGGGTGTGAAGATGAAAAAAGCGTTGACTGTTATTGTTTGCTTGACATCGCTCTTCTTCATGATGGCCTGTGGTGGAGGTGATGGCACATCGGGTACGTCCCAAGTCACCATTACCCTCGATGGAGACAACACCGCATCGATCACAACGAGAGAGCCCAACTTCATTGCAAGGCTTTTGAATTGGTTCGACAAGATTCAAATTGCCAAGGCCATGGCCGATATTCCTCCAGCCGTTGAAACGGTCAAAGTAACGGTTTCTGGAGAGGGTATTGAAACGCCTTTGGAAAAGTCCGAACAGGTTGCAGGGCGGTCTTCTGTCACCATCAGCCTCGAGGTGCCCAATGGGCCGCAACGGCTGTTTGTTGTAGATGCGTTGAATCAGGCGGGATCAAGGATTTTTACAGGGCAAAAGACTGTCAACCTGACCGGTCAGCCGATCTCCGTGCCGATAAATATGGAAAACTCGCTGAGTGTTGATTCATCGGGCCCCGAGGATAATGCGGTAGGGGTAGCCCGTGATGCCGTTATCACTGCCACCTTCAGCACAGCTATAGATGTCAGCATCATAAGTTCTGACACTTTTCAGGTCTGGGAGAGGTTGCAGGATGGAGGACTGGTTCCGGTGAATGGCACCGTTGCATATGACGAGGAAACCCAAGCTGCAACCTTTACCCCTGAACAACTCCTTGAGCGGTTCACGGAGTATACAGCAACAGTAAGTTCAGATGTCATAGATTCTTCAGGTGAAAACTCATTAGCCTCTAATTTTGTTTGGGATTTTAGCTCCGCATGGACTCTGCAGTTTGGTACGACCGATACTGACGTTGTCTTTGAGGTGGCGGTGGACACGACGGGAGATGCCTACGTTGCCGGGAGATCTTTAGGCGACATTGACGATGATCCGGATACTTTAGGAGCCTTCCTGGTCAAGTACGACATATCCGGTAACCAGCAGTGGGTCCGGCAGTTTGGAGCGGTTGTTTTTGATGACGCCAACGGGGTAGCGGTTGACGCAGTAGGAAATGCCTACGTTGCCGGGCATTCTTCAGGCCCCATTGGCGCCGATCCGGATTCTTTAGGAGGAGCCTTCTTGGC
>CALZLE010000180.1 GCA_945788205.1 uncultured Desulfuromonadales bacterium | reverse complement strand
GCTTTGATGGCATCCGCTGATCTTGTTATTGGCTGCGATACGGGTCCGATTCATATTGCTGCAGCGGTTGGAACATCAACAGTTTCTCTTTTCAGAGTCACCGATGCAACGAGAAACGGGCCGGAAGGCAAGGAACATATCCGTTTGCAGGCACCTCTAGCCTGTGCTCCCTGTTTGCAGAAAAACTGTGATCAGGACCAAGAATGCAGCGTTTCTATTCCGGTTGAAGAGGTTTGGGCTGCAGTGAAAAGTCTATTGTGATAAATGTGCAGAGTGCGAAGGGGCAACTATGCAGGATAAAATAAAGCGACATTTCGAGGGGCATCAGCAGGCGATCGAGTTCGTCGCGTCCCACCTGAATGAAAAGATGGCAGAATGTGTAACTATGCTCTGTCAATCCTTTCATAGCGGTGGGAAGGTTCTGGTGATGGGCAACGGCGGTTCCGCTGCGGATTCGCAACACTTTGCCGCTGAATTGGTCGGTCGCTTCTTGAAAAACCGCGCTGCCTTGCCAGCAGTTGCGCTGTCTACAGATACGTCGATTCTGACCGCTGTTGGCAACGATTTCGGTTTTGATCAGGTTTTTTCCCGCCAGATCGAGGCATTGGCCGGTCCAGATGATGTTGTGATTGGGATCTCCACCAGTGGGAATTCCGACAACGTTCTGCAGGCTCTTCAGTGCGCTGAAAAACTTGGCTGCAAAACCGTAGGGTTGCTGGGACGTGATGGTGGTGAGATCGGGAAACTCGTAGACTTGAGCCTGACGGTTGTAAATCAGCACACGCCCTTCATTCAGGAGGCACATCTGACTATCATCCATATCCTTTGTGATCTGGTCGAACAGGAAATGTTTCCTGCCAATTAAGTATTATGAGATTAGCTTTTGTCTTATTTAAATATTTCCCCTATGGCGGACTGCAACGTGATTGCCTGAAAATAGTCCAGGAGTGCCTCCAACGCAAACACAGTGTTGATATTTATTGTATGGAGTGGAGGGGGCAGCGTCCAGAAGGGGTAGACGTTCAAATTATTGAAGTAAAAGCCTTTAGCAACTATAAGAGGTATGAACTTTTTTCCCAACGTTTAGCGCAAATATTTAAACGTGACCCTTATGATGGTGTCGTTGGTTTTAACCGGCTGGCAGGTTTGGATGTATATTTCGGCGCAGATCCCTGTTTTGCGTATAAGTGCGAAAGTCGGGCTTTCTGGTACCGATACTTGCCGCGGTCGCGGAGTTTTTTGAATACTGAATCGCAGGTCTATGGCAAGAGCAGTTCCACGCATCTGATGCTGCTCTCCGACAATGAAATTCCCCACATTCAGCGGATTTACGGTACGCAAGATTCACGTTTTCACCTCCTGCCTCCTGGAGTGGCTGATGATCGTTTTGTTAGCAAGGAGTCTGAAGTCGTTAGAAAGCAGTTTCGTGATGAATTAGGTGTGAGTGATCGGCAGAAATTGCTAATATTAATCGGTTCAGGGTTTCGAATTAAAGGCGTTGATCGCGCCATCGATGCTGTGTCCCGATTACCGAAAAATGAACGTGAAAATTCACTCCTCATGATAGTTGGGCAGGACAAGTCCGCATTATTTGAGCGCTATGCTAAAAAAGTTGGGGTTGCAGAACAGGTCAAGTTCATGGGCGGTCGGCAGGATGTTGCAAACTTCCTTTTCGCGGCGGATATATTGATTCATCCCGCCTACAAAGAAGCTGCTGGAATGGTTTTGCTTGAAGCGCTTGCTGCTCAGTTGCCGGTATTGACGACAGATACCTGTGGCTACAGTTTTCATATTGAACGCTCTGGCGGTGGTCGAGTTCATCAATCACCTTTTGATGCCGACCGTTTTAGTCGCGAGCTCGGACAGATGCTGACTTCGGACCCTGAAACATGGAAAGCTGGCGCGCGAAATTATGTCACCGAAAATGATATCCGTGGGTTGGCTTCCAGTGCTGCCGATGTGATAGAGCAGGTGTTGCAGTGATTGAACTCCCGGATAAATGGTTAAATAGCTTTTGTGGCAAAGATCCTTTTGACGAAATATTGTCGTTGCAGGGAGAAGAATTCCGGAATATGGATGGCCGACGCACCCTGCGATTTGAAAAGGATGGTAAAGGGTATTTCGCAAAGCTTTATTCTGGTCTCGGGTGGGGTCGAATTCTAAAAAGTTTATTGACGTTGCGTAAGCCGCCGGTGTTGTCCGCTGCCAATGAATGGCGAGCGATTCACAAACTGGAAGAGCTGGGCGTCGAGACCATGACTCTGGTTGGTTATGGTGAACGTGGCACGAGTCCGGCCGGAAGGCAATCGTTCATTATCACCGAAGAGCTGGTGAATACTGTCAGCCTTGAAGATTTTTGTCGGGAATGGCCACAAAACCCACCAAGCCCTCAATTTAAACGAGCACTGATCGAACGATTGGCAACGATTTCGCGACAGCTGCATGACAACGGGATTAATCATCGAGATTATTACCTGTGCCATTTTTTGTTGGATGTTTCGACTATAGATCGC
>CALZLE010000179.1 GCA_945788205.1 uncultured Desulfuromonadales bacterium | reverse complement strand
GGATTGGTTTTTTTTAGCAGAAAAATTGCCGAGAAAATAGCCTGAATAAAAAAAAGTATAAAAATTATAATTTAAGTAAAATGCATGTGAAGAATTTTCGTCCACAAATAGACATTGTTCTGTTAAAGAAAAATTCACTGTTTCTGGAACTTGATATTTGCATGTAAATTGAGTGGTATACTTGCTCACTCCTGTTTGGCGGAACATGGTTTTCGAAAAAAGTTGATAGTTTTATAGCCGATGGCACCAGCAAGAGCTCCGCCAGCATGAGTTGCAACAATCGGTTGGCCGATATCGCCAAAATGTAGTTGCTGCAAGAAAGCCGTGCCGGTCGATAGCTCAAAGCCAATTTTCAGAAACAGCCCGGTGAGAAAAAGTTGTCCGATTTTCTTCGTGTCCGAATTCTTCAGCATTTCAAGGGCGCTGATAGCCATAAGTCCGTGGGCTGGTCCTGAGAGTCCACAGAGCCCTATTTTTGAAATTTCTGGCGATATCCAAAGAGGGAGCAGGAGGCTCCCCGCTGTCACAGTCAGGCTGTAGCCGATACGAAGGCTGCGTTTGTTTTCCATCAGGCTACTGTAGAGCAGCAAAAAGGCAGCGCCATCAAGGAACAGGTGGTAGCGGCTGATATGCACAAAGGGCCATGTTAAGATTCGCCACCATTCGCCTGAAGCAATGTTTGATGTTTGAAAGATCAGGTTCGCTGCTGGTATGTTGGCGATCAATAGCCCCAGGTTGGTCAGGAATAACAATGCCAGAAGGGCACGTATTTCAAGCTCTTTTCCGTTTGAGCCGGTAAAAGCTTGTTGGGCGCTGCTGGGCTTAACTGTCATCGATTCTGAAAACATTATTTTCTCCCGCTTTGCCGGACAAGACAGATAACTCGCCTTGTCCGGCCAAATTAATTGATGGGCTTATTTGTTTTTTCTGCGGTTCAACCAAGCAAGCAGTGGAATGGTTAAGATGCCGACCGGACCTGATCCGTAGTTGATGCCGGGAGATGGCCGATTGTTGAAACTGCCGTTGTTATTGTTGCTGCTTTGATCAATGCGGTAACTTTGCACCGGTTGGGTGGTTCGTTGTTGTTGCGCTTTGCGCTCTTTTTGCACTCGATCAGAGTTTCGGCGCTGAATTCCTTTGTTTTCCATCGCATCGTCGGTCAGGACCAGCATTGAGGTATAGTCGGTGACGAGTGAGTAGTTGGTGCCGAGATCGATGATTTCCTTACGCAACTGCTCCGTTTCACCCTTTTCACGAACCTCTTGCATGGTCTGGTCAATGTTTGCCAGAGCCCAAAGACGTTCCAGCTCAGGATTGTCTGTCGCAACCTTTGGTAATGTCGCTTTGGTTCTCCAACTCCTCTGTTGGCCAGAAATCTTGGCTTGCATGCTGATGCTGACTTCGCCGTCACCATTGTAGCGGCCGAATTGCACTAGCTGCTGGCCGGCATAGAGGTTGCCAATTTTCTGTGGCGTCAGGTCGCTCACTTTCTCTCCTGAAATTTTGATTTCCACATCGTGTAGCGCCTGGTGGAGGACCTTCGCCTTTGCTTGCATCAGGCGCCCAGTGATGTCATCGGCATCAGAAATATTCATGGCGAAGCCACCGGAGTCGCGCGCCAGCCGATCCATCAACGGTTGATTGGCGCTGTTGCCGATGACGAAGGTGAAAAGTCGAATGTCATAGCGCTCAAGGAGTTGTAAAAAGTCTCGGTGAGTCGTATTGCCGACATTAGCAACGCCGTCAGTGACCAGAATTACGCCGGAGGTGCGATCATCATCCAACTTGCGGTAGGCGGTTTCCAGTCCGGCGAACAGGTTCGTACCACCACCGGACTGAATCGATTTAACGTTGCTGGTCCATTGCTGTACGGCTTCCGGAGTCGCGTTAACGTAACCGCGTGTTAGTTCGCGAGCGCTATTGTTGAAGGTGATGATCCGGAAACGATCATTCGGATTCATTTGTCCCAGCACCTTGCTGACGCCATCTGTCAAGGTTCTGATTTTGTGGCCATCCATGCTGCCAGAGACATCGAGTACAAACGTCCAGTCGGTTCCTTCGCTTATCGTTTGCAGGTCGGCAGCCGGAGTAACCACCAGCATGAAGGTGCCTTCGCTGTTCGGAGCGGCTTTGTAGGGTATCAGCTCAATGCGTGCCGGGACATTCTCGTCAAGCCGATAGTAGAAAACGATGTCTTTATTCAGTTGTGCGCCTTCCGGGCGATCAATGCTGATATCGATGACATCACCGGTATTCTCTTCGCCCATCCCGCCGCTGCGTTGAATGATCGCTTCCTGCTCGAGGCCGGGTAAGCGCACATCCTTGACAGGGAAGGCTGATTTCAGCTGCAGGTGAAAGTGGAAGGGGCCGGAAACCTTGTCATCGGTCGACCAGAAGGAGATTCGCTCTTCATCAACATTCCCTTCGGCCAACGGATAGAGGTAGCGACCAACGTTCAGATCAATTTCCAGCGGTTGATAGTAAACCAGTCGGACGCGAGTATCGCTCTGTGCCGGGATGTTGCCGACTTTTACGTCGTAGCTTCTGTAATCGTTCTTCTCCGCAAGGGCGGTTTGCTTGCCTTGCGCTTTTTGTTCTTCGTAGATTTGTTTCGCGCGTTGTTTTTCGACCACTTCCCCGAGAATTTCCTGCCCTGCGATCCAGAGCGATAATTCCGAAAGGCTCGACTGTTTCGGTAGGGGGAAGGAGTAGATCCCTTCAATGTTGTTGCTGCTGCTGTTGGAAAAGATTTGGTCGACTTCGGTGCGAACGAAGCCGTTGTTGATGGTGACATCAACACGATGGGAGCTGATTGTCAGTGCCGCATCATCATGAGATCCGACCGGCTTGAGTAATCCGGCTGCTATAACGTTGCTGGAAAGCAGCAGGGTTAGCAGAGTTGCTAGTAGTAAGGCGAATCTTGTTGTTAGTCGATTTTTTTTCATCGTGACCTCCTTTGGTTGTTGATATGTTTCTTCGCAGGTGGCGTGCCATCAGAAGGAAGTTTTTTTAAGTAGCTGAAAGGTATGGCGAAAACATAATTCTGGTGTGGTTGAATTGTCTGTGTCGAGATTGTTTTGTGGCATTATGTGTTTGTGTGCTGTACATTTTATGTATGGCTACTATGAATAAGTTAACGGCAGAGGACAGGCAGTTTTTCCACCTGGTGAGTCAGGCAG